>JAHFFN010000011.1 GCA_023247915.1 Candidatus Omnitrophota bacterium | reverse complement strand
TGAAAAAACAGGGCTATGACGTGATCGGTGTGACCATCAAAACCTGGTCGAACGACGAGTGCCGCGATGAAAAATCTAAGGGCTGCTGCTCCATCCGTGATATCGATGATGCCCGCGCCGTTGCCCGAAAAATCGACATTCCTTATTACGTCATGGATTTGTCGCCTGATTTCAAAGAAAATGTGATTGATTATTTTGTGAAAGATTATTTGGAAGGCCGCACGCCAAACCCTTGCATCGAATGCAATCGCCATATCAAATTTGGGATTCTTTTAGAAAAAGCTCGGGAGCTCGAGGCATCCTTTATCGCGACCGGTCATTACGCGCGTAAAGGCTTTGATGAAAAAGAGAATCGATTTTTTATTTACGAAGGCGCTGATAATCATAAAGATCAGACCTATGTGTTGTTTGGTTTAAGCCAAGAGCAATTAAAAGCCACGCTGCTACCTATCGGCGAAATGGAAAAATCAGAAGTGCGCGCCATTGCCGAAGAGCTGGGGCTCCGGGTTTTTGACAAACCGGACAGCCAAGAGATCTGTTTCGTCAAATCCAGTTATGGTGAGTTTGTAAAATCTTACGCACCTGAGCGCTTGCCTGGCGCCGGAGAATTTATTGATGAAAAAGGGGTTGTAGTCGGCACGCATGAGGGTAGCCATTTGTTTACCATCGGACAGCGGAAACGCATTCAAATCACCGATGAAACGCCGTATTATGTGACCCATATTGATGCAAAAACCAATCGTGTTTCGATTGGAAAAGAATCCGATTTGTTTAAAGAGCAGATGACAGTCCGGCGGATCAACTGGATCTCCCAGCCGCGGACAGGGGACGTGACGGTTAAAATCCGCTCTAAGAGCCCCAAAACCCAAGCCCGCATTGTCGAGGTGCGCGGTGATGAGGCTATTTTAAGTTTTGCCCTGCCTCAAAAAGCCGTAACCCCAGGACAGGCCGCTGTTTTTTATGATGGCGATCGAGTGCTGGGCGGGGGATGGATCAAATAAGTTTCGGCGGTGTAGCTCAGCCTGGTTAGAGCAGCAGCTTCATAAGTTGCGTGTCAGTGGTTCAAATCCACTCACCGCCATATTATTTTTTAAATAAAATCCCATCTACTGCGTTACTCAATCGTTCGTTTGTGCGACGCTATTACCATAGCGTCTCCGCACTCACTCTTTCGTGCCTTGTATCTAGGATTTTATTTAAAAAATAATTAATTGTTGGTTATCTACCGCCTAATTTTGATTAATTTTAGTTAATCTTTTATAGGGGCAAATTTTCTCCTAACCCTTGTAATTTCAATGACTGAAATGTAGACTTTACGCAATATTTCTCAAGGGATTTTGTGTATCTAGTTTCAATAAAAGGCTTAAGAACCCAACGATGAGGAAGAGGCATTGAGATCAAAGTATAGCGTTTTGCGCGTCATCTCTTCTTTTTTGGTCTACACTTTCCTTTTTGAGCAATTGGCGTTTGCCAATCCTGAGCTCCTGACCCCCAAGAAGATCGATCCGTTTGAAAAACCCAAGATTGACCTGAAATTACCGCCGTCTGTCGCCGCGATAGAAGACGCATTTTTAGCGGATAGCGTAGAGCGTGTAGCAGATGCAAAAGACAAAAACAACAACTCTTATCCGCTATCCGCTAAACGCTCTACGCTGATCTATCTTATTCAAGATGCCCACACCAACCCCTCCGGGCAATTCAACCTTTCTAAGACCATCGACGCTCTCCTAGACAAAGACAAGCAATTAAAATACGTCTTTGTCGAAGCGGGAGTTGGTGACAATTCGCTGAGCTCCTACAGAAAATACGGTACCGCCGAGCAAAGACGTAAAATCGCCGAACCTTTCTTGCGGGACGGCATGCTTCATGGTGAAGAATATCTGGATCTCACTTCGAACAAAAATTTTACGATTTACGGCGTTGAAAATTTAGAGCTTTATAAAAAAGCGTTGGCCGATTATCAATACGTTGCCAAAGAACGAGAGAAATTTGAAAGCTATCGTCAACGCATTCAAATCACCGTCGATACCCTTAAGCCAAGAATTTACAATTCCAGCCTTTTAGAGTTTGACCAAAAACAGGCTTTATATAGGAAAGAGCGGTTACCGTTAACAGATTATTTTGAAATTTTAAAGGCCGAAGCTGCAACGTCAGGGATTTCTTTAGAGCTTTATCCGCATCTAGCCACTTTAAAAAAGCTAAAAGAAAAAGAAAATGCGATTGATTTCAAAAAAGCCAATGAAGAGCAGCTAGAAGCTATTCAATCTTTGAACGCTAAAGATCAGACGGAGCTCCTGGAAGCCTCGAAAGATAATTCTCCTTTAAGACTGAAAGGAGAGGAACAAGAAAATAAAGCTTTCTATGCGCTGCTTGAGGAAAAGCTTTTAGCGTCTAGCGTAGAGCGTATAGCGGCTACAAAAGACAAAAACAACATTGCTTATTCGCTAAACGCTATCCGCTCTACGCTAAAATATCCCGAACTTTCAAAATATTTTGACTATCTCAAATACTCCAAACAAATCAATCCCAAAGAAATTCTAATCGAACTCAAAGCTTTGGAAGGGGCTCTTTATCAGGCTCTTTCAACCACCCCAGATGAAAAAACTCTGATCAAATCTCAAGAAACTATCTATTTACTTGAGAAGCTATTCAAGCTGACCATGACCCCGGAAGAATATAGCGCTTACAAAGCAAGTCGTGAATTTTCCATCACCAATCTCACCGGCTTCCTCAATAAAAAAATCATCGATCTGCAAACTTATTACGAGCGCGTCACTTTCCTGGAGCCCGGCTATGAAGACATGATCCGCCGCGCCGAAGATTTTTACGAACTCACGTATCAGCGTGATCAGCATTTTATCGCTGCGATGCTTGAGAAGAACTTTCAATCGGCCGTTCTCATTACCGGTGGTTTTCACACGCCTAATCTAAAGAGTCTCCTCAAAAACAAAAATATTTCCTTCGTCTCCATCACACCCCAAGTTCTTCAGGAGACCAATATTCCTCGCTATGAGAAACTTCTCTTAAATCAAAAATTCTCTAATTTTTCAGCTCAAACATCCGTGCCCCTAAGCGGACATACTTTAAGAATCGGGAGCATGTCAACCCCCGCGCTCAATCAAATTTCACATCTCCCGATAATACCCATTAGAACAATGCGTCAAAAGCCCTCAGCCGCCGCGCGGCTATCGACAACAGCTTGGGAACCTGAGCAACCGGCGACGCTGGCCGGCCGATGGATGCTTCATGAATCTAGAGCCGCGATGCTTACTAAAAAAATATTGCCGGAGCTTTTCCCGGCCATCAGCGCGGGCGTGGCCAAATCGGGCTTCAAAACAGCCGGCGCAGATGAAAGCTATGGATTTATCACAGGGTACAATTTACGATTTGGCGAAAATCCCAAAGAATTCCCTGGTATGAGTGCCGACACTCTACTCACCCCAAGTTTTTTAACGGCCTACTCTCAAGGAATCTCTTTTCGAAGAGAGCTTCTGGTACGACTTGACGCACAGGTAACAGCCTCTTTCAATAGCCTTCTAGATAAAAAATTGAGCGAGAGATTGCAAGCCGAAGGCTTGGCGAGGCCTAAAAATAAAGACATTAAAAAGAATGCTTACTTAGCCGGAATTTTCAATGCTTATGGTGATGGCGCGGCACACAGAGCTCAGATGGAAGACGAGGTGCCTGGTTATTACGAAGAATATCTGCGCGGCGAAAGAACCGTAAATGAATTAGTAGCCGAAGCCTCTCGTGAAATAAAAGAACAATTCACTCCCACCCTTAACGGCTTTGTACCATTTTCAAATGGAGAATATGCAGCGATCTTTAAAGTAGACGCCCTCGGCCGACTGACAACTGATTTTGTAAAAGCCGCCGCTCGGTTAACGTACCCCATTCGAGAACTTCCTGATCAGCTTGCTCAGAAATTGCTTGAGGATTTACGATCTATCGCAGGGAAATCTTCGATACCCGCCGCAATGGATTTGAATTGGGATATTTCTGCGCAAGAAGCTGAGGCTTTGAATGCTGCTCCCGTTAACATGGCCGATCCAATGATGCATGTCACTGAAGTGTCAATATTTCCCTCCGGTGAGGAGTTTAACTATGCCTATAGGACTGAACATGTAGGCGGAGCGAATTCATTTGCCAATTTGTTCGCTCCGCGAGTCCAAATTTTAGCGCCGCGAGAGTTGTGGGATTTTTGGGGAGAAATACCCGGAGAAAACTTTCAAATCGATATGAAGCCCACAACTCTTACGGCGGAAAATGAGGCAGATCTTCTTTATTTCCTTAAAAATTTTGCAGTCATTTTTTATCTAACGGATAAAGCATGGGCACGTTCGGGTAAAAAATGCCCTGTAATTAGTCTTGGCAATCTCAGAATACGCCCTAACTTTGTAGATTATTATGGGTCGCTTGGCGTTGTTGGCATTACTGTTGGACTTGAGGGAGATATGAAAGATATCCCGCCTCACGAAAGAAACCTTTTTACGCGAGAAGACATTGAGCAAATGAAGGTTGATTTTCCGTTTGAACAAATGAGAGATGTTCTTGAGCGTCGATTCCTTGAATCCGTGCGATTCTATTTGGAAGCTCTCACCAAGGAAGAGCCTCTGGGCTCTAACTATGAGTCTATAAAACAGTTTTATTACAAATTTCTGGTTTTAAGAGAGGCTTGGGAGAGAACAAATGAGGAAGCGGCTCAAATCGGAATCTCTGAATCTCTTAGGAAGATTTTTATGGTGTTAGAACACTACGTCCCATTGGATATTTTCAAGCCAGCGCACGAAGCCAGTCTTCCAGTCTGGAGAGATCTTGAATCGAGATACGTAGCAAACCGTTTTTCAGATCGAGATACCCAAGGGAATGAGCTTACAGCTGTTCCCGGGCTTTTTGCCCCCTTTGAAATAGAAATTGGGAAATTGTACAAAAGCGGGGAGGCAAAAGGTCTTCTTGCCAAGGCAAGACAATTAGCTTATTTAACCGCCGCCGATTTAAAGCGCTTGGCTCAGTATCAGCCGGTCGCGGATGACATCTATGGTGGCGATGTCATGAAATTATTAGATGAGCTTATCCAAAATGCTCAAGCCCGTCCCTCGCACGGGGAGGACGGAACAATGCTCGCCGCCGCGCGGCTGTCCAGCAGGATCATAACAATCATTAATTCTGAGGGAGAATATCTTGTTCCTGCAGATTGGAAATCAAAAAAAATTCAGACTTTGTCTCCAGTGAAACCAGGCAAAAGCGCTGGCTTTAGAATCAATCGAGCTCTTTTAACTCAAGAGCTTGAGTTGTGGAAAGATGCCGGAGTCCTTCCGGACGACTTCACTGTCACAGAAGAAGTAGAGACTGGGACAGTGCCACCCGGCATCGCTTTTATGACTTTCTCCAGCCAAGGCCGAAAGGTAGAGAATGTTTCCACAAATACCGCTGATATTGCGAGCGCGATCAATCGCCTTGTTTTTATTCCGGAGGCGGTTCAAATATTAACCGAAAGAGTGACCATCCAAACCGAGGATCGTGATACTGGCGTCGCTATTCAAGCGCTCCAGGATGAGGGCGTTGGGAATCCATTCGCGCGTGAAGCGCTGATGAATGTTTTAGAAGCGCACATGAGCAATGACGATTCTTTGCCCGGCACCCGCGTGTCCCTGATCATGGCGATCTCGCGCGCTTTTCTCAAGGCAGATGCCGCCAACCTTCAAGCGGGGGAGCGAGAAAGATTTAATGGCCTATTAAAACGTCTTTCAGGAGAAATGTCCGGAGTAGTCACTCGGGCTGTCTGGACTACTGCACAAAGACTAAGAGAGAAAGATTTGGAAGGCATCGCCGCCGCGCGACTGACCTATGAAATTGCTTCTTTTCATCTTGATCCCGACTATCCTGCGCTTGTCAGATTTATTAACGACTGGGCAGAAGTCGTAGCGATGCGCTCAGAAATAAATAATATTCGGTTTGTCGGTTTTGCCGCTCAAACAGCCCCCAATAAGAAATTTATTTATCGTTATGATGGAGAAAAAGGCCTGGTTCGAGGCTCAGAGTCCGACGTATTAGGTTTAGGATTAAATCAATTAATGGATTTTTTATTTCCAGCACATAGAGGGAATGTTGCCCGTCAAATGGTAGATGCCGGACAAATAGTAGTTCTTGGGGCCGGTTCTATAAAAAAAATGGGCCAAATGATTAAGAAGCCCGAGCGAGACCTATCCAAATCTTATTTCGTCGGAACCGTGAACGCTCCCGGAAAATCCGGAGTGATCATTTTCCCGTATCCCTATTATCAAGATGCAATGGCTCGGAAGGAAGCTCGTGAAATCGTCAACCAATTGGCTACGGAGTTGTTCGATGCTTCGCACGGCGCGCGGCTATCAAAAGCTGTGATGCAACCTGTAGCGACCAAAGGTGTGCTTGCAAATCCGGCTACCACCGAACTCTTCACGCATCAACCGCTGATACTTGAAGTGGGGCAAAGCGACGGACAAACCACCCTGCTTTCGGTGACAATTCAGAAATCAAATCAGGCGTCATCCAAGGCAAAGGTATTTCCAGATTTTAAGCACAGCTTTGTTGTCGCTACCTCGCTTGTATCCGCTTCCACTCAAAAAGAAGCCGATTCCAAATTAAGAGGAGTTGCTCATAGGATTGGGAAAAGACTGGGGTTTTTTGATATAAAAAACAGGGTAGAGCGGTCGGAAGGTTCAACTCAGCTCTCCCAAGAAATTAAGCAACTTACCAGCTACCAGCTGATGCTATGCCAAAAAGAATTTGGCTCTATTCAGCTTTTAAGAAAAATAATGCCCGCTCAATATCAGTATGAATGGGTTCTGAATTATGAAGACTTTTATGAAGACCCTAACAAATCGTCGGTAAAAATTGGTTGGGCGGGAACTATTTTAAAAATTGAGCTTAATCCTTTTGAAGTGAATGTTGTGACCTCTCTCATTGATCGCGCCGAAAAATTTACAGAGTTGGCAGGCCATGACATTGGAAACAAATTTGTAGAGGCATTGACTAATTTCCCTATGGATTGGAGTAGCTTGGGCGAGGGCATCACCGACCACACGGGAAGGTTATTTGTCACAATCCTTGAGGAGGGTCTCGCTCAGATCACAATTTACGCCGGGGACATGGATTTCCCGGTTCTAGACACAGTCACACTCGTTCCGAGAGAGTTAAACGCAAAACAAATCTACGATCAGTTTATCGCATCCGCTCAAGATTTTTTTAGGCAGAAACTTGAATTTCAACCGCAGGCTGCGCGATTGACAGTGCTGGGTAGTTGGAGCGCCGCCGATGCGATTGGGCTCCTATGGAGCAAACAAATTGATGGAAGAACTATTAATCTTAGGGTTCCCTCAAGCGCTCGTGGCGTGGTGTTTCTCGATGTTTACGATGGAGATGTTTTTTTAGGGAGCTACCGATTTGGAACCGAAGATGATTCACGCCAAATAAAAGATGGGCGATGGGATCAACTCCCCATTGAAGATCCGCATGGACTCAAACCAAAACTAGACACTGTTTTTAATTTATTTCACGGCGATTTCAGTAGTGCTCTTAATGAGCATTTTAACGTTCAAAGAATAACCCCTTCAATCGGGCCGGTACAAACTTTTGTCGGTTTAGCAAATACCGCCTCTGCGCCTGTTCAAAAAGTAGAGGCATTGATCGCCAATGACGGGGAAAAAAGAATTAACATAACAATAAAGGATGGGATGTTGAGACTATCCGATGAAGGCCGCGTCTTGCACTGGTTTCCAGCGAGTGAGGAACGGGGGAAGAAGCGAGGTTATTATTCATATTTCGGGTATGATCAAATCGTATCAGGAATGTATTCCTCACCGGATGGCCACCAACTCTATTTTGTGATTCCTCCAAAAGTTAGAGAGCATAATGCGGAAATCATTAAAAAAATTAGGGCGCGCAGAGGAGTTGAGACTTGGCAAATCCCTGCCGAGTTACCAAGGGATATTTTCGTGCTCCGTGAAGAGCTTCCGCCAAACGCCATTCCTTACAATCCCCAACCGAAAAACCCTGCTGGAACGCTCGAGCTTTCAGGCGCGCCCAAAAGAAAACTTTTGGCTCCCACATCAACCGCTGTAGCCGCGCGGCTAGCAACGACACTTGATTTTGTCGTCGCTTCACCCAGAAATAAATTACGCTCGCAGAAAAAAGCGGCTTTGGAATGGTCTGAATTGCCTATTCAAAATAATGTTGCTCTCGATAGAGAATTGAAGCGATTGCTCAGGGACAAAATAAGAGAGTATGATTCTTCTATTACCAAGATCGGCATTGTAGGGTTTAGAAGCAAAGAATCCTCTGAAAAATGGACGGATGTCTTTGTGTCAATCCAGCTCAATAGCGGCATCACCTATGTTTTAGACGCTATCAATGTGAGTTTTTTTGAGCCTTCGACAGCGGCTCTTGCTTTTCAGGGCTACTATACCGCGATAGAAGAAAACCACGATTCCTCAAAAATCATTCGCTTTAGAAGGCCTCGTTTAGAAGTGTTAAGCGCCGACCACAATTATCGCTTAACCATAAGAGACGACGAACCTGTAATACCTGACGAGCTTCTCGCCGCGCGACTGGCGGCGGCGTTGAGTTCAACGGTCAACGATAACAATGAACACTTTCCGGTGCTGGACGGCGGCGAAAACGACAGTGTTAAATTTAGAGCGCTTAGTGCCATTGGTAATAATAATCCCACAAAAGACGACATCGACCGCCTAATCATGCGCTTAAATCACTCGAATCATTCCGACATGCTTCATTCGTTCATCGCCGAAACAATACTTAAGGCGTTGAAGAACAACCCTAAGCTCAAACTCTTTAAACGAGACCTTCAAAATCTTCTCGAGTCTGTCGCCTACAGGAAAAAGAGTGTCCGTGGCGTTATCCATCAAATTATCCGGCTGGCTAAAGAGAGAGATCCCCAACTAAAAAGCTTTGGTCCTGGAGCGCGATTGTCGGCTGATGAATTTGATCGCCAAGTGAAGGTTGCGGAAAAATTTTTAAAGAAGAATAGGGTCGAAGCAAGATGGTTGACTGTTGAGCGAGCGGAGAAGAGACTGTGGCTTAATCTCTCAGATACGACTGTTTCTAGCATTGCCCCACTTGCGAGATTAACAAGCTTGCACTCGCTTGATCTTTCTCGCACGCGTGTTGTCAATATCAGGCCGCTGGCCAAGCTTGGTAATTTGACAAAGCTTTATCTCTCCCATACCCGAATCAAAGATTTTGCCGTGCTTTCAAAGCTAGAGAAGCTAGAAATACTCAAGCTCGCCAATACCGTATTTTCGGACAAAGATCTTGCCCGTCTAAAGGAATTGACGAATCTGCGGGAGCTCGACGTCCGAAAGACCTTAGTAACAGGCAAGCAAGTTGGCGAATTTGTGACAGACAGAGCCTCGCCAGGTTTAACAGTTATCACCCAAGGGGCGCGATTGACTACGGAAATTCGAGAGATTGTCGCAGAATACGAAGCGCTTCGAAGCGCTATGAAAGGCATCGCCCCATCCGTTTCGGCTCGAATCCAGGGCACCAAATTTCCCAAATGGATCCAGGATATCCGAGACAGATTAAATGGCATTACTTTTGGGACTCTCCGGAATTTTCGAGAAGAGCCATCGCGGTGGAACGGCGATTTACAACAACATCTTGCAGATATAAACGATGAAATGCGTCAATTGGGCGTAGCCTATTCGGAGGAGTTTAAGGGCAATGGCGCTCCGCAACTCCCCAGATTCCTATCCACAGATTCGCAACCATACCGAGCAGCCAGGCTGCATATCGAAAGACTGCTAACACTTCTTCAAGCATTTCCTTCAGACGAGGCAACGTCAGTCACTCCGAAACAGCCCACCGGTCTCACCAGAGAAGAGCTTAATGACTTTTTAAGGACAAAGCTCTTGTCGCCCTTGACGGCTTCACTCGAACCCATATCGGGCGATTTGTTGGCAACGGTGGAAGTAAAAGGGAGTGATGTGCATATTCATTATTTTGAAGTGACTAGCAACACTCCAAAACTAAGACTTGCTCATGCAACTTCCCCTAAACAATTAGGAGGAGTTAGAGAAGGCTCCTTGGAGGAGTTTATAAAAAATGGCTATTACTTTGTCGCAAGAGATGCCAACAAAATCCTACACCAGGGAAACCCTCGCACCATCTCATTAATCGCCGCCGCGCGACTAGCCGTTAAAGAATACCAAGAACACTCTTACGGATCCGAAACTGTTATTCGCTTTAAGGGCATTTATAAACCGGTGGTTCTTATTAGCAGGATACTGGCTCAACAAGTTATCACCCGCATCCCTGATCTGAGACGAGCTCAGCCTATTCCGCTGATTGTGGATGAATATTTTGAAGGCCACGAGCCGGGCCCACAAGACATTGATCTTCGAAATAGTTTCTCCAGTGAAGATGTCAGCAGGACTGTGTCAAATCTCCTGTTTGGCAAAAATGTCGAACCGTCTCAATGGGATATGCTTTATTCAACAGACGAACAGCTTAGAGATTACATTTCAACCTATGCTGATGCCGTCCTTGATCGTTTATCAGAAATGCCCGGCGATGAAATTAATTTTGAAACGCTAAAAGAAAACGTTGAAAAACAATTAATAGCGCTGGATCGACAGAATTCTGGAGGAATCTATCAACCCGCGCATCTGGACGCTTTGGTTTCCAGAACTTTGAATGTCCTCGGAACTATGGTTGAAATGGAGGTGGTTGATTTCGAGGGTGCGCGGCTAGCGGCACCGGAGTGGAAGTCGCTCACCATGGAAAATGTGGCCAAGTTAAAACCTGGCACGTGGATTCGTGGATTGGGGTACCCAACAACATACATATTGCAGGAATCGCCAATTCCCACCGGGCACGGCGACTTTACTTTAAAAGTTGAGCATCTGTTCCTTGGTTCGCAAGCAGAGCGCTTCGCCGCTCCTTTAATAGAAGCCGGTTATGAATTTGTTGAACGGCCGACCGACGGACAAATTGACGCCGTACTATCCTCGCATGGACTAAACCCTTTTCCGGAAGGCGAAAGAGTGAGTGGTGGGGCTTTATTGGCGCGCCTTGATTGGGATGCTAACGGCAAAGCAAGCCTCTCTTATTTTAAAGTCTCAGAGAAAAGTCACGGTAAAAAATTAATGGCCGCAGAGTATTATTTTTCTAAATTTATGGCGCTCGAAAGACTCGTAGGTAGACATAAAAAAATAACTGAATTGGATGCGGACTCACCGTCTCCCAGCAATTCCATCACCAAAGCACCGGAAACGCTGACACTGCCCAACGGAAAAAGTATTGAGATAGACGAGATCTCCGGTCAATTAGTGGCCACCGCGCATAACGGCGGAGAGCTGCACATCCTTGATTCGGCCACAGCGCTTACCAATTACCTGTTGTCGATTTCTGAAATAAACTTACTTGGTTGGACTCCTTATGCGCACGGCGAAGAAACTTGGGTGTACCCGGATCCACAAAAAGGCTTTAAAACAATTATTCAATTGGATACGCGTACCAACCGCTTCTCTTATACAAACCAATTCGATGAAAAACAAGAAGGGCGAACCCTGAAAGAGCTTTTGACAGATTTAATCGCTATCAGCGCCAAGGTAAAGCGCGAGGAGGGCGGCGCTGCCGCACGATTGGCAAATTTGAAAGAATATTTCACTCCAACAGAACTTTCGGATTTGCGGGCGGCGGTTATAAAAATTGTGGCGTCGGTTCCGGCGGATGATTTGAACAAGGCTTTTGCGGTGACTTCCAGAGAAGGCCAAACCTCTTCTCTCCGAATCGAGAAATCAGAGGGGAAGGTTGAGCTCAAACTTCAAAGCACTGACGAAGCCTTGATCACAATCGAAGGCTTTGCGGCAGAGCGTGATGCCTTGAAAGCGGGTAAAGACAGCGCCCTGGAGCCAATGAACGGTCAAGAGCTTTTGGCGCTTCTCAAAGCGGATAGTATCAGCGCCGAGCTTTCGTTGACGCCCCCAACCGCATCCGCAGTACCCATAGCAATCGACTTGTCACTGCGCCTTTTAAAAAAGATCCACAATAAAGAGGAGTACAAGCAAGCACTCACCCTAGCTCTCCTTGGCGTTAAGACAGCGCAAGATCAGTATCAAAAACAGGGAAGAGTTGTGGAATTTTATTTAAGCGGTGAACATAGGCTTGGTGAAGACAAAGAATGGAAAATGCAAATTACGCGCAGACTTCTTGAAAAATTTGGCATTAAAAATTTAACTTTGGGCTCCGCGGATGCTTTTAGCCAAAAAGGAATCGTGGTCACGATCACAGATCCAGCCATGCCAAGCAACTATCAAGCCAATCGAATCTATATTTCAACCCAACAGCCGGAAAATGGTACCCAGCTCAGCTGGGGACAAATTTTTATGTTTGGCACTAATGCAGCGGCAGCGATCAGCACAAAAACAAAACGGATTTCATCCGAGTATAAAATTCAATGGGACGTGATCGAGCAAACCGATATTCCCCTGAAAATAGTGGACTATTTCAATGCGCGCCTCAAAGAGCCGTCGGAAAAAGCCACTGCTGCGATCCTGCTGGATCTGCTTCGGGGCAACCCTCAGGCGTTACAAAAATATATTTTTCTTCCTAGGATTTTAAAAGTGCCTATCTCGGCCAAGATTCAGGCTGCTCGTATGGCTCGACAAATGCTCAGCCGAGCCGCATAAAAGTTCTTATTTTTGACATTTAGGGCGCAGTTGGTATAATACTCAAAATACTAAACGGAGTGTAATCAGCCATGAAAAAGTCTTTGTTTTTGGGTTTTGCCGCTATCCTTTTAAGCTCTGGAGTTTTGCTTGCCGAAGACAAGGCGCCCGCGACGGATGCCGCTGCGCCTGAGTCCGCACCGGCCGCCGTAACGACTGAATCCGCTCCGGCAATGTCCGAGCCAGCCGCACCGGCAGTGACCGAAGCGCCGGCTGCGACCGCTGAAACAGCGGCGCCCGATGTGACGGCTACCGCTGTAACGACGGGAACTCCAACGACCTCCGCTCCTGAAAATCTTGAGTTTGTTTCTGGTGAGGTGACCTCGATTGACGAAGCAGCCAAAAAGATGACCGTGAAACTCTACGGGGACACGGAAGACGCCGCCACGGATAAAATCCTGACCGTCACTCTGGATGAAAACACCGATGTGACTGACGGTGAAAAAGACCGTGATCTCAAATCGTTGACTCCTGGCACCGAAGTGGATGTGGAGTACGACGCGACCTCCAGCAAGGCGACATATATTTTCGTTTACTAGGTTTTATCCTACCCAATATTTTGTCATTGCGAGCGAAGCGAAGCAATCCCCTTAAAGGGGATTGCTTCGTCGCTTTGCTCCTGGCAATGACACATCAAGATGCGTGAATTAAAAAATCTGCTCGAAAAAATGGAATTGTCCCTCCGTCGCCACCGGTTAATTTCATCCGGCGACGCGATTCTTATTGGCGTTTCGGGCGGAGCGGATTCTACCGCATTAACGCTTCTTCTGACAAAAATTCAAAAAAAATACCGGCTTCGTCTGGCCGTTGCGTATCTGAATCATGGGCTTTTTCCAAAGCAAGCGGCTCAGCATGAGCGATTTGTCAAAAAACTTTGTGGCAATCTTGGCCTTGAATTTTATTCCAAAAAAGCAAATGTCAAAAAAATGGCGCGGGTTGGCAAGCGATCCCTGGAAGAAGCGGGTCGGGACGCGCGCTACGCTTTTTTTCAAGAAATCGCCGCAAAACATCATTGGAATAAAATTGCCACCGCGCATACTTTGGACGACCAAGCAGAAACTATTTTGATGCGCATTTTGCGCGGAACCGGTCTGCGCGGATTAACGGGGATTCCTTCCAAGCGTGACACAGAATCGGGGATTCCGGTGATTCGGCCGCTTTTAGGCATTTCTAAAAAAGAAATCGTGTTATTTCTTAAAAAAGCGAAGACGCCTTATTGCCAAGATGCCAGCAATGAGAGCCTTGACTTCACGCGCAACAAACTCAGAAAAAATTTTATCCCCAGTCTTGAAAAAGCGTTTAACCCCAAACTCAAAGAGTCTCTGGCCAGTCTCGGTCAATTGGGGGATGGTTATCGGCGCTATCTGGATACAGAAGTTGCCCGAAGCTTTCAAAAAGCGCTTCTTTCCTCGCCGGCATCAAGCACCAAGTTGCGAGTTTTGACGCTCACAGGGCTGCCCGAGGCGACTTTGAGCGAAGTGCTGCTATGCGCCGCGAATCGTCGCCGGGGTCGAAATAGCGGTCTTGGGTTTAATCACGTGGCCTCCATTATCGATATTTTGAGGTCGGATGAAAATGCGCTTGAAATTTCGCTCCCAGGGGGGCTGCGAGTCCGGAAGGGGCAGGGAACACTCGAGTTTATTGACACTGCGTCCAAATAAGTTTATAATTTTGTCTCGTTGTAACTGTTTGAAATCATTGAATTAAAAAGGAAAGGAGGAATAAACGCATGTCCAAAATGAGCCGCTTGAGAAGGCGCTCCGTCGCTTCAAGAAAAAAATTGAACGCGAAGGCATTTTGAAGGTTTTGAAAGCCCGGAAACACTACGAAAAGCCCAGCGAAATCAAACGCCGCAAAGCCCGTAGCAGTAAGAACCGTAGCCGCACCGCCCTCTAAAACCCTAAAAAGGATTTACGACTGTGAGTGAAGCAAACGATTCCCCCCAAGGCTACACGATCAAAAAGAAAGTGGACGAGTCTTGGAAGGATTCTGTCCAAAAAGAAAAGGTGGAAGTGCCAGTAGAGCCGGAGCCGTCCGCGGCCGCAGAGCCGGGCTATCCTGAGCCGAATTTCCCTTTTTTTCTATCCACCATGGCGATGCAAACCTTAGCGGCGCTTGGCGAAGTTCCGCTGTCCCCAGCCGGTGAAAAAAAGCTAGACCTGGTTCAAGCTCAGTATTTCATCGGCATCCTCGAAATGATCGCTGATAAAACCAAGGGCAATCTTTCCGCCGAGGAAGACCAGATGATGAAAGAACTTTTGTACGAGCTTCAGCTCAAATTTGTTAAAAAAGTTGAAGCGCTTGCCGCACCGCCTCCAAAACTATGATATTTCTGTGGGTGGGAATTGCCTCATTTTTTGTGGGCGCCATTCTCGCTTATTTTTTCCAAGCTTCTAAGATTTCCACACTCGCCGAAAGAGCCTCCCAGCTCGACGCACTTGTAGCCTCTGAACGCGCTCTGCGCGACAAAATGCAAAATGAATTTAAGTTCGCCGCTTCGGAGGCGCTGGAAAAAGCCAATCAACAATTTTTAAATAGCGCCATCAAAGATTTGCGCCAAGTCAAAACAGAGGCGGACGCGAGTCTCGATCTCAAAAACAAAGAAATCTCCGGCTCCTTCCAGGAAATCCGTTCCAAAATTGAAGAATACCAGGAGCGTGTGCGACGCTTTGAAGACGAGCGGGGAACTTTGCACACGCAATTGCAGGGCACGCTTCGCCAAGTCTTGGATGCGGAACAAGCGATGCGCTCGGAAACAGCGGGACTCAAACGCGTTCTGACTTCTTCCACTGGCGTGCGCGGGCAGTGGGGAGAAAGAATTCTTCTGGAAATCTTAGAGCAAAATCAATTTGTGCAAGGCATTGATTTTGAAACCCAGGAAACGTTTACATCCGAGGTCGGCGGGCTTACCGGTGACGCTCGTCCTGACTTTGTGCTTAAATTGCCGGGCAACAAACGTCTGATTGTGGATTCGAAAGCCGTGATTGGCGAATACACGCTGGCTCAAGACACGGATGATCCCATCAAACAAAAAGAACATTATCTGAAACTCGTTCAAAATATTCGAAACGAGTTCACGCGGCTGAGTCGCAAAGATTATCAAGCGTTGGTGGACTCCGATGTGCCCTATGTGATTATGTTTATTCCTAGTGAAGGGGCGATTCGTGCCGCCTTCTCAACGGATCCGGAAATTTTTGAAGAAGCTTCCGCCAAAAAAGTCATCATGGCTAGCCCGATGACGATTATTCCGCTTATTTTTCTGATTTCCAATAGCTGGAAACAATATCGCATGGCCGCCAACGCCAAAGAGCTGGGGGTAGCCGTGGAGCAACTCGGTGATCGTCTTTACAGTTTTGTGGGGCATTTGAAAAGCCTGCAGGACGGCATCCAGAAATGCGCGGATTCTTGGAATGGGGCTGTGGGATCTTGGGAAAAACGTGTTTCACCTCAAATCGAGAGAGTGAAGGGTTTGGGCGGGTCGCTAAAGGAGTCCGAAGAGCTCACCGCCATCGAGCCGGCGCTTCGCCAACTCCCTGAAAAAGCTGTTTAATTTGCAGGTAAGCATTTTAGCTGATATACTTTACATCAAAATGAAACATTTGCCATGGGTCTGTCCGTGAGTAAAATTTTAGAGACACTAAGAGCCAGCGAAAAAGACATTTCGTCGGAAAAATCGACCTACGAAATGACTCAAGAGCAACTGGCGAGCATTTATTTTCCCTCCGCCAATAAAGAAAAAGGCGCGAAGCCCGAACTTCCAGCGCCCATCATCATCCGGGTGGTTGAAAAACAAAAACTTTCCTCTCTGATTCCGTGGGTGATCGCGTCTGTTGCGTTTTTGATCACTGCCCTTAGCCTTTTTTCCACCAAACGTGTTTTTATCGACGTCAAAATGATCGATGAGAAAAATCCATATCTCGCCACATTTGAAGAAGCCCGATTCACGCAAAATTTACCGGCTCCGCGGGCAGTGGAGCGGGAATTGTCCGGCGATGAAACCGTGATGGAAAAAATTTCTCACGAAAGTTTTATTTTTGAGGGGGCGGCCAAGCTCAAGAGTTCCAAAGACAAGCAGACGCTGACGCTGGTCAATTCTTCGGTCGCGCCTTTTGCACGTGCGAGTTTTTATTTTGACGTTCCGGCAGATCTAACGAACGCTAAAATCGTTTTTTATGTCAAAGGCGCTGTGGGTGGGGAGCGCTTGGCGGTGGCGGTCAAAGATGAGGAAAATATTCTCGCGTTCCGCAAAGGAAAAATTTTCCCGATCAAGGATCCGCTCACGGTTCAGTGGCAACGCGCCGAGATTTCTTTTAATGACGCGGCGCCCAATTTTGATAAACACAAAGTTAAGAGCTTGCGCTTGGATTTTGGATCTAAAGACACTGAAAATAAATCCGGCGACACCATTTTTGTGAAAGAGCTTCAAATTGTCCGTCAAAAAAATAACGGAAACGGCTCATGAAGTCTTCCATGCAAATCATCGCGATCTCGAATCAAAAAGGCGGCTGCGGTAAAACCACAACCGCGATCAATCTCGCGGCTTCGCTGGCGTCTCTCGGCAAAAAAACACTTTTGATTGATCTGGATCCTCAAGCGCACGCGACGTTTGGAGTCGGCCTGCGCGGCGATCGCGTCACCACCTCGATCTACAACGTTCTGACGGAACAATCTGAAAAGAAAAAAAATTATCTTGAGGATATCTTAGTTCCTTTGAGTGAAAATCTGGATCTGGCGCCGTCGCATATTTTGCTGAGTACCATCGAGCAGGAATTTACCAATAAAGATGAGTCCGTCTCGCGTTTGCATGAAATTTTAAACTCTTTGTCCTTTCCTTATGACTACGTAATTATTGACTGCCCGCCAAGTCTTGGCTTTTTGACTTTTAACGCGCTGCGCGCCGCCGGCACCGTCATCGTCCCCATTGATCTCGGTTCCTTCGCTTTGATGGGCGTCGATAAACTTTTGAGCATGATTGAGTTGATCCGGGTCAAACTTTCACACACACCCAAGGTGCACGCTCTTGAAACCATGGTGGATAATCGGACGCGCTTTTCCAAGCGCATGGCGCAGGAGATTCGCTCTTCCTTTGGTGATCATGTGTTAAGCGCCGTGATTCGGCAGTCCGTATCCGTCAAAGAGTCTCAGGCCAAAGGGCTTCCACTGATTCACATGGATCCCAAATCAAAAGGGGCAGTGGATTATCTGCTATTGGCGCAGGAGATGATCGGAAAAACGACCTCAAACTTAGAAACTGAGCCGCGTTTATCCCTGACCGACGACACTCGCTTCAATCCAGCGCCCTCCAACCGACTTAAAGATTTTGTGATCAAGGCCGGTTCGGCGCGGGAAGTGTATTTGGTGGGTGATTTTAATAATTGGGCTGTCACTCCCGAGTCTCTTTTGTGGCAAAAAGAAGAGGGAGTCTGGGAAAAACGCCTGTCCTTGGAGCCGGGGCGTTACCGCTATAAATTTTTAGTGGATGGCCACTGGAAAACAGACCCCAACAACGATCATCTGGAACCCAATCCTTACGGCGGTCTTGACTCCGTTCTCGAAATTTGACGACGGGGCACAACTCTCTTGCCTAAAAAAACGCCTTATCATCTGATCGAATCCAAACAAATATATCGCGGGCATATCGTGGAGCTGGTCAAGGATCGCTTTATTTTAGACGCGGCTCCCAAAAAAATCGTCACGCGCGAGCTTCTGAAACACCCTGGCGCCGTGGTCATCCTGCCATTTGTTGATAAAAAACATATTCTGCTTTTAAAACAATTCCGCTATGCCGCGCGCGGGGACTTGCGGGAAATTCCGGCGGGAACCATCGAGAAAAACGAAAAGCCTTTCACCTGCGCCAAACGCGAGCTGGAAGAAGAGACGGGTTTTAAAGCGCGGCGGTGGAAATTCTTAAGCCGTTTTTTCCCGGCTCCGGGCATTTCGGATGAGGAAATGTTTTTGTACGCGGCGTGGGATTTGAAAGCCGGCCGAAAAAATCTTGATCACGATGAATGGATTGAGCATGAGACCGTTTCTTTGTCGGAAGCGGCTCGAATGATTCAAAAAGGTGTCATCCGCGACGCCAAGACCATGGCCGCTGTTTTATGGGCGCTTCATTTTAAATTATGAAGCATCGATGGCTCGCTGCTGTATTTTTTATTTTTCTTTCACTGCCGCTGCCGGCTCATGCCCAAGCCGAGCGCGCTTCGGCCGTTGTATCGCGCGTGATTGATGGAGACACGGTTGTTTTGGATAACAAAGAGCATGTGCGTCTTTTGGGAATCAATGCGCCGGAATATGAGCTGTGGAAACCTTATGTGGAGCCTTATGGAAAAGAGGCGGCCGAGTACCTGCGCTCCCGCCTAAAAGGAAAGAAAGTTCTTCTGGAGGGAGATCAGGAGACTAAGGATCGCTATGGGCGCACGCTGGCCTACGTGTATCTGTCGGATGGCACTTTCGTGAATGAAGAATTAGTGCGCGGCGGTTACGCACAAGCGCGTTACTACGCGCCTAACGGAAAATATTACGCCAAACTCAAAGCCGCGCAAAAAGAAGCCCGTGATGCCGAGCGGGGACTTTGGAAAGAAAAATTAAAAAATAAGAAATCACGCGATCTCGTTGATAATTTTGCTCAAAAGGTTTAGAATTAAATTTTAAGGGAAAATAAATGCTCAAAGAAGCTAAGATTGCGTCACTGGTTCCGCTTTTTCCGGCGCCGCAGTATGTGGTGGTGCTAGAAGATGTTGATAAAACTCGACTCGTACCCATTTGGATCGGGATCAGCGAAGGCAACGCGATCGCTCTTGAGATGCAGGGGGAAAAATTTCCGCGGCCACTGACTCATGATCTGATGGTCGGGTTTTTAAAGGTGTTGAAAGCGGAGATTCAAAAGATAATCATCAGTGATTTGCGTGAAAACAGTTATTACGCCATCATTGTGATAAAATCGGGTGATGCGACATACGAGGTGGACGCGCGGCCGTCGGATTCGCTGGCGCTGGCGGTGCGCGTGAAATGCCCGATCTATATTGACGAAAAAGTTTTAAAGAAATGCCCGCTGATTTCCGGGGCGATCACCGCCGCTGAGATCGAGAGATTTAAAGAAGAACTAAAAACGTTGACGCCGGAACAATTTTTTAAGGATCTCACCGAAGCGACTCCCGCGCCGGAACCGGAAATTTTTCCGGGAAGCGAAGCGGAAGGCGAGCCAGGCGAGGATGAGGATGACCCTGAAGAACTCTAAACTAAGGAGATGTGGATGAACCGTTATTCCTGGAAAATAGTTTTTATGTTAGTGTTTGCGCTGTGCCTATTGGCTCCTCAAGGTTTCTGCTCAGACATTAACTCGGAATTTGATGGTCGTGACCAGGGTTATACCACCGGTGCCGGAAAAAAACTAGGTCGCGGTATTTCCAATCTTGCTTTTGGTTGGCTTGAAATTCCCAAGGGCATTGAAGATGTCGGGGATGAGCACAATGTATTTGCCGGGGTGACCTGGGGACCGCTTTCTGGCCTTGGAAATGCGGTTAAGAGAACAGTTCTAGGCGCCTATGAAATCGTGACATTCCCGGTTCCTGTGACGGGTAATTTTGATTCTCCGATTCAGCCGGAGTTTGTGACCGAAGACCGCCGCTAAAACAAGGACAAAAAATCACACCTAGATCCGGGATTGGCCTTTACATAGGCCACAATCGTATTTCAATTGTTCAGCTCAAACGGCATTTTAACCAGTTTGATGTCGTTCGTTCGGCCGATATTCCCACCACCGACGCCACCCCCGAAATTTTAAGAGAACTCATCCAAAAAGCGGGCATTGATGCCACCGGAGAAGCGGCGCTAGGTCTCCCAGGCAGCGACGTTATTGCCCGTTACTTCGAGATGCCTATTCTTCCCAAAGCCGAGAGGCACGGCGCCATCGGCTTTGAGGCTCAAAAATACATTTCGCTCGATACCAAGGATCTTTACTACAATTTTGATGTGTTTGTGGACAAATCCGCACACAAAATGAAAGTTGTTTTTGTGGCCGCCAAAAAAGCCGTGGTGGACGCCAAAATTCAAATGAGTAAGGATGTGGGCATTAAGATCACCACGATTGAACCGGCGGCTATTTCGCTGGCTCGCGCGGCAATGCCGCCAGTGCCACGAAATGAAAACGAAGTGACCATTGTTGTGGAAGTGGATTTTGATGGAAGCACGCACATTTCATTTTTAAAAAATCACATGCTGCTTCTTTTGCGGGACTGCCATGTCACCGTCTCGACAGACATGCCGGTGGACTTAGAATGCGGCGCGCTTGTCAATGAATTGAGACTCGCGACCAATTATTTTTATTTTTATAAAAATTTTAAAACGGAAAAAGTGGTTCGTTTAATTTTGTGCGCCGAACCGGAACTCTTGGCGCGCGGATGGGGCGAGGTGTTACGCTCTCAATTTGATTTTGAAGTGGTCGCGGGAAACCTAGCGACCACCACCACGCTCAAAGCGGGGTCTATCGGCCCCGGCGTGATGGTCGCCGCAGGGCTCGGCATGCGGGATCTAGATGAACATCAGCGCTCCCGGCTTAATTTAATTCCAGAACATACCTCCAAGCATGTGGAGCAGAGCACGCCGCTAACACCCGCCGAAGAAAATAAAGTGCTTCAAAAATGGCTTTTGATTACCGGCTGCGGTATTTTTGCAGCGCTTCTTTTGGTGCATCTTTTTTTGACCGCCAAAATCAATGGAGTTAAATCCTCCGGCCTGACAGCGGTTTCGATTGAAGAGCTTCAGGCTCAGGAAGTGAATCTCGCCAAAAAATTGGAACTTTTTGATCGGGTATTCGGCGGCCGCATTTATTTTACAACCAAGATGAATCAGTTGGTGAAGCTGCTTCCCCCGGAAGTCACGCTCAACTCTATTGATTATCAAGAACGCGGTTCGAACGGCGGTCCGGACAAAATTACATTAAAAATGGAGTGGGAAGTGCCGGGGGCAGAGCCTGGCGAAGCGCTACTCGTCTCCAATCGCACCGCCGGCTTCCTGCGGGCGGATCGTGATTGGATGAAGGGTTTTGCGCAATTGCGGGTTAATTCCATTCGTACCTCGAAGGGCGCGGGCGTTTTTCAGGTGGAGTGCCAGTCATGAGAGGCAATGCCGCAGTAACGATTGAAGTCAAAGTCGCCGCGGTGTGTGCGGCGATCGTGCTCCTAGGGAGTCTCCTAGGATGGAATTTGCTGATCAAAAAAGATCTCGCGGAATTAGCTATTTTTGAAAAGAAAAAAAGCATTGAGCCTCAAAAACAGCAAAAAACGACTCTGATTCAATCCCATCTAGACAAAATTAAAACTTATGACAGTTACTTATCGCCTTCGACTGAAGTGTCATGGGCGGTAGAGGCCATCACCTCCATGGCAAACAATGCCGGGCTTTCGGTAACGTCCATGTCCCCGATGGATCCCGAGAACGGAGTTTACCTGGATAAACTTCTATTGAAAATAGAGGCGGACTGCGGGTATCATGAGTTAGGGGACTTTGTGAGTCGCTTGGAAAGCTACTCTAAATTTTTAAAAATAAGTCGGTTGAGCCTTAAGCGCAGTAAAACAGGCTCGGAGCTGAAGGCGTCCATGGTCATCGCGATCTTTGTGGCCAAATGAAGCGATTCTTTTTTAATTTTATTTTTCTCGGGCTTGGTCTTTTGCTGACATCTGGGTCAATGGCGGCGGTGGAATACACAGGTTCCGCTGGGCGCGATCCTTTTGGCATCGGATCTACGGAAACTTCGAATGCCGGAGCCACGGCCGTAAAAGCACCGCCAATCGCTTCGCTGAAATTGGACGGAATTGTTTGGGGAGGTTTCGAACCCCGAGCCATCATTAACGGGAAAATGGTAAAAGCCGGGGATCAAGTGTCTGGATTTGAGATTGTAGAAATAAAAAAGGATGGCGTTCGCTTGAGCAGAGACGGGGAAGAACAAATTTTACCTCAAAAGAGTGGTCAAGCCTCATGAAAAATCGTTATCGTGCCATCGCCGCACTTCTTATTGTTCTTTACGGAGTCAGCGCCCACGCTTCGTTCGCGCAAGAAAGCATCGCGCGCGAGACCACCCTGGCGCCTGGAAAAATTTCAATGAGCTTTGATTCGGCGCCGCTGGTTGAAGTGCTTAAAATATTTTCTCAGCAAACAGGTTTTAATTTTGTTTCCAGTCAGGAAGTGGAAACAAAAAAAGTGACCGTTTATCTTGAGGGCGTTGATATTCAAGACGCGCTCGACAGCATCATGCGCGCGAATGATTTGCATTACCGTCTCAAAGAGGGCAGTAATGTTTTTGTTGTGTATGCCGGTGACGCTGAAGCGGGACTCGAGACGCGTGTTTTTCAACTAAAATACGCTCGCGTCTCCATTTCGCCAATGGATGTTGGGGGACGCTCTACCATTACTTCCTTGGGCGCGGCTACTTCCTCAACCAGTTCTTCTTCAAGCTCCGACACAAGCTCTTCTACCAGTTCAAACCTTACCGCTGAAAAGGGAATCGATAAAGTGATCGCAAGTCTTCTTTCCAAACAAGGAAAGATTATTGTGAACCTGGACACCAACAGCCTCATTGTTACCGATATTCGCGAAAGACTTTCTGATATTGAAAAAGTACTAAAACAAATTGATGTTCCTCCGCTTCAGGTTATGATCGAAGTGTATCTCATGGAAGTGCGACGAAGTCTCTTTGAAGATCACGGGGTAGATTGGGGAGGCTCTAATGGCGCGATAGGGAAGTTTACCGCGGGTACAAGAACCAGCGGATTTCCTTTTACGGAAAACATTTTTAACCAATCTCAAGGCGTCAAAGCGACAACGCAGGGCACCTCCACTTTGACGCTCGGCACTCTGGACGCGAGCAGCTTTACCGCTACATTGCGCGTAATCACAACCGACACTAAAAGCAAAATCTTGGCACGGCCTCGCGTCATGACAATGAACAAAGAAGCGGCCAGCATTAAACTTACTACCAATACCGCCCTATCCAGCCAAACAACGACGATCGCAACGGCTTCGTCGCCCAGCTCTACCACGGCCGAGCGCACAGAAACCGGCATCAGCCTTAAAATGACTCCGCAAATCAATGAAGAAAACAGCACGGTTGGTCTCTATCTTGAGCCTTCCGTGACCACAGTGGCGACTTCTACGGTGTCTAGCAGTTTTTTAGACCCCACAACACGCTCCATCCGCACCATGGCTCAAGTAAAAGACAATGAAACGCTTGTGATTGGCGGCTTGATTGACAGCGATCGTTCTTTGTCGATTAAAAAAATTCCATTGTTGGGGGATATTCCAGGGATCGGGAATGCTTTTAAATATAAAAACAATGACGACCTCGATCGAGAGCTTTTAATTTTTATCACACCACACATTATTCGTCTGGATGCTCCGGCAAAGAGTTTCAAAGGATCTCTCGACGCGCTTTCGATGAACCGGATGATGAAATCATTTCGCAATGAGGCGATTCTGCAAACAATGGATCCTATCGAGGAAGACGCGCAGTTGGCACACGCGGAAGAAATTGCCCAAGAAAATGCCAAGGTCACTTCCAAAAAACATAAAGTCGGTCCCTTGGTCGAGAAAGAAATGAGCAGAACGTTGGATGCGGTTAAAAGATAGTGGCTAAGCCGTATTTTAAGCTCGGCCAATTACTAATCAACGAAGGCCTACTTACCCAGGCCCAGCTCGACAAGGCCATCGAACTTCAAAAAAAATCCCCCGGCCAATCACTCGGACAAATCCTGGTCAAAAGCGGCGTCATCACTGAGAACGATTTAGTACCTATTCTCAGCAAACAACTGGATATTCCTTACGCCTCAGAAGAATCTGGGCTTTTAAAGCCCGCGGACGACCCCGAGCTCATCAAAATCCTTCCTGAGGCTTTTGCGCGCAAACATCAGACGCTTCCACTTCATCGCAACTTGAATTATTTGACAGTGGCCGTGACCGACCCGATGGACTTGATGCTTTTGGATAATCTTCGCAAAGTCACCGGTTACAACATTCGCGCCGTCATCGCCACTTCGGCAAGCTTGGAGCGCGCGATTGATAAATGTTACGGAGAAGGTGGTCTTTTAAAATCCGCCATCGCCGAATCGTACCGAGACGTGGATCCCGCCGCCGATAAAAAATTAGGCGAGGACGTGCTTTTGGGCGATATGGTCAAAACGGCCGAAAAAACGCCGGTAATTCAGCTAACAGACTTGATTTTGCAACAAGCCGCTAAAGACCGTGCCAGCGATATTCACATTGAGCCGTTTGCAGATAAAATCAGCCTGCGCTTTCGTATCGATGGCGTTTTGCATGAGATTTCTCCGCCCAACCGGAATTTAATGGTGCCGCTTATTTCGCGCCTCAAAATTTTATCCCGCATGGACATCGCCGAAAAACGTCTTCCACAAGATGGAAGCTTTAACGCGGTGGTCGGAGGGCACAACATCGACTTTCGTGTTTCGACGATTCCCACCATTTATGGCGAGAAAATGGTGTTGCGTATTCTCGATAAATCGGCGATGAATCTGGATCTGGGAAAAGTCGGCTTTGAAAAAGAAGAGCTCGGCTTTTACCGAGAAGCCATTCATAAGCCGTATGGACTTATTTTAATCACCGGCCCGACAGGCAGCGGTAAAACCACAACGCTCTACGCCGCGTTGAATGAGCTCAACGGCACCGATAAAAACATTGTCACCATCGAAGATCCGGTCGAATACAAAATTCCAGGCATCAATCAGGTGCAGGTCAAGCAAACCATCGGCCTCAATTTTGCGAGCGCACTGCGTTCTTTTCTGCGCCAAGATCCTGACGTGATCCTCGTCGGTGAAACGCGCGACGTGGAAACCGCTCAGATTTGCGTGCGGGCGGCTCTGACAGGGCACTTGGTGTTTACCACACTTCACACCAATGACGCGCCGTCTTCCATCAATCGCCTCATCGACATCGGCGTTGAACCTTTCTTTGTTTCGTCCTCGATTCTTTTGGTTGTCGCGCAAAGACTTGTGCGGCGTCTGTGCGATCAATGCAAAGAAGCGTATAAACCCGCCGGGAATCTTCCCAAGAACTTTCACGCGCCTACGGGCGTTATTTATCGCCCCAAAGGCTGCGAACAATGCGCCAAAACCGGTTATCGCGGTCGTATCGCTATTTTTGAAATCATGCGCATTAACGAAAGAATCCAGGAGCTCATTTCTCAGAAAGCCTCAATGATGCTCATTCGCATGGAAGCGCGCAAAGCGGGGATGGTGTCGCTAGAGGAAAACGGCTACCGCAAGGTCGCTGCGGGCTTTACCTCTCTTGAAGAAATTATCCGCGTGACCATGCCGGTCGATTAATCACTCCATGCCCACTTATCGTTACGATGCACGAAATGACAAAGGGGTCGCTCTTCACGGCGTTATCGAAGAGGAGAGCGAAGCAAAGGCTATCGCGATTCTTCAAGAGCGCGGGCTTCTTTTAACCAAAATCAGTTTAAATGTGAGTGCGGTCAAATCCAAGCGAGTCACGACACGTCATAAACGCGTTAAACAAAAGGATCTTCTTTTTTTTCTAAATAATCTCGCAGTACTTTTGGACGCGGGTATTCCCATTATCCGTGCGCTTGAAATTATCTCCGAGCAGGTCGCCAGCCAACGCTTGAGTCAGATCGTTCTCGACATTAAAAATGATATCAATGCGGGCAACACCTTAAAAGAAGCAATGTTGAAACACCCTCGCTATTTTCCTTCGTTCTGGAGCTTCGTGATTGAGGCTTCTGAAGCCAGTGGCACGCTGTCCAAAGGCTTGATGCATTTAGGCAAAAATCTTGAAATTAACATTAAAATCAAAAGCAAGGTGGTTTCGGCGACCGCTTATCCAGCGCTGGTTCTCCTGGTAACGCTTGGCGCTGGCGTTATTTTTATGTTTAAGGTGATCCCGACATTCGCCAAACTTTTTCAAAGCTTCAACGCGAAGCTGCCGGCATTTACGCTATTTGTCATCTCCATCAGTGATTTTTTAAGAAATTATTTTTTATGGATCGCGGCTCTCATCGCGGCTGTGGTCGTGGCACTGCGTCAATATTTCTCAACGCCGGGAGGGCGACGTATCCTGGATCAAACGCTGCTTTCAACGCCAATTTTGGGAGCGGCTGTCTCCGATGTCATTCATGCACGCACCAATATCATTTTGGCAACATTGACGCGCAGTGGACTCAATCTCCTGCGATGTTTGGAAATTGCCGCTCATACTTCCGGAAATACTCTATTTCGAGAAGGTCTCAACACGGCATCCGTCGAAGTGCAAAAGGGGAAGGCGCTTAATGTCGCGCTGGCCGAAAATCCGATTTTTTCGACGATGATGATTCAGCTAGTCATGATTGGAGAGGAGAGTGGGCGGCTCCCTGATATGTTTGAAAAAATTGCCGTGCATTATGAAGGGCAAATTGATACCACGATTACCCGGCTCAGCACCTTGATCGAGCCGGTCAGCATTGTCTTTGCGGCGCTAATCGTGGGTCCTCTCGTTGTCGCGATGTATTTACCTCTTTTTAATATCGCCAATCTCGTCAAACATTAGTTCATCCGTCTATTCTCCTTGAATTTTCCACGGCATATGTTATTCTTATTACTAGTTAGTGATTTTATACTATTTTATTGTGTGAAAAACCGTTCAACAGGAGACGTTTAAAAAATGAGAGTGAGAACCCGCGCTGGTT
Organism: Candidatus Omnitrophota bacterium; assembly: GCA_023247915.1. Taxonomy (GTDB): domain Bacteria; phylum Omnitrophota; class Gorgyraeia; order 2-02-FULL-51-18; family 2-02-FULL-51-18; genus JAHFFN01. The sequence continues at coordinate 13,881 of JAHFFN010000011.1, read as the reverse complement.
TTACCATGATAGAACTCGTGGTAGTAATCGTTATCATTGGGATTTTAGCCGCCATTGGTGTGCCTGCTTATACCAACCTACAAGACCAGGCCAGAATCAGCGCGGCACGTGGAAGCCTCGCGGCCTTTCGTTCTGCCGTGGCTATCCGTTATGCCGAAAACGCCGCCAGAGGCGCGGCCGTTTTGTACCCGACTTTAGCAGAAGTTCAAGATGGAACGATGTGGGCTGATCAGCAGGTTCCCCAAAATCCTCTTGCCGATGCCGCTGTGCTTCGCACTGTGGTTGCCGGAGCCGCCGCTGATTGCGCTACAACAGCGAGCGCTTGGGGCTATGACGCTTCCAATGGCCGCGTGTATGTGAATGCTCCTGCCGCACAGGCGACTGGTTGTGCTGCGGCGAATGCCTAGCAGTCAGAGAGGCGTTACCTTAATTGAACTGGTTGCGGTTATCGTTCTTTTAGGGATTTTAGCGGCGGTCGGTGTTCCGCTTTACAACAATATGATGGAAGATGGGCGCACCACCGAAGCCAAAACGAATTTAAAAATTGTTTACATGGCCGAGAAGATCCGGCGACTGGATCAGGGGGCGTACTGGCCTGATGGAGTCGCTAAGAGCACCGAAGATTCGCCGTCATCACTGCCGGAAATCAATGAAGCCCTGAACATCGACATTGAGACTCCGCAGTATTATCAGCTGGGCATCATTGGAGCAGCGGGCGGCGCTTCTTTTTGTGCAGAGGCTCCACAGATTGACGGAAGCAAAGTTTTTTCGATCAGTACGGATGGAGAAATTAAAGAAGTATTTTGTTCGTAATCACCCGAGTCTTCGATGAAATGGACGGTAAAAGGCTTTACCTTGATCGAAGTGCTTATCTCTGTCTTGCTTTTAGCGACAGTAGCCGCTGGGATTTTTTCCGCATTTGTCTCCGCAAATCGTTGGCTCAAACCTGAAACGAATGTAGGTTATAATTTGGCCAGACAAACCGCGGAATCGTTATACACCGAAGTCAATCAATCCACCTGGTCGCAAGGGGGTGGCGGTGGCTTGGACACCGGAAAAACTCCCACGGAGACCATCAGTCTCGATAATAATCCTCCTTATAACCGCACCACCGAAGTCAGCAGTGTCTCAACCGACTCTAGCGGACTTACCGAAAAATACCGAAAAGCCGAAATTGTTGTCTCTCAATAAGCAAAGAGGCCTCACCCTCATTGAGATTGTGATCACGTTGGCGCTTTCCTCGCTGGCGATGTTGGCGATCACGGCCGTCTATCTAGCAGCGCTTCATTTTTTCCAAGCACTCTCGATTGAAAAAAGCCAGGTGGCGCCTCTGGTTGCCATGGAAGAGGTGACACGCACCGTGACAAAGGCTAGCGGACTTTCTGTTTCCTCGAGCGGCGACACGTTGACTTTGACTGTCGGTCAAGAGACAATCCAATATCAATTTCAGAGTATCAGTGGTGGCTCTTACGAGCTTCACACGATCAAAGGGGGTGGGGATATCGGAGAAGTTGAGCCGGGACTACTCTTCAAGTACTCCAATACAAATCAATATTCTTTTTTCTCTTTAGTAAACCCAACGACGGTTAAAATAAAATTTGTGGTCAGTCAGGGGATGCCTCCGACAGATCGAACCCTCGAAACCTCGGTCGCGGCACGCGCGATGTCCTCGAGTTAGCCATGAAACTTTCTTATAAAAAATCAGATGAAAGTGGATTTATTTTGGCTCTTACCATTACCGTCATCTTAATTTTAACAGCAGCGGCCATTCTTGTTTTATCCCTCGGAGCCAATCAAAAACAACTGGCGGATCAAATTTCCGGCAAACGCATGGTCGCCTATTACCGGTCTCAGGCGGGTCTGGTCGACGCTCAATGGCGAATCAAGGCCAATTCGCTAACGCTAGATGTGGGTGGGCCGCTCACCGGCGTGATCAGCGCCGGCGCCTCGTCAACCGCCGAAGATTTTACCAATGATGATTGGGATCCGGACAAATACTATATTAATTTAGATAATAATACGACAAGTCTGGAACGGCGTGCTAACATTGACGACGTGGAAGTGGATATTGGGAAAAAAGTTTCCGGAACACGAGCGATTGACTGCGTAGGGTATGACACAAACGGATAAAACAAAACCTTCTTTGCTTTTTTCGTGGCTGGCGCTAGGCGCGACGCTTGCCGGTATTTCTATTATTGGCGTGATTGAATGGATGGATCTGGCGCTCACGCGCGGAGATCTGATTGGTCACAGCGCCTGCTCCGCCATTTCTTCTTTTTTTAATTGTTACGCCGTCACTTCCAGCCCCTGGTCCCGTTTTCATGGTTTTCCACTAGCGCTGATTGGACTTTGGGGCTATCTTGTCATTTTTGGCCTCGTGATCGCCGCTATTTCTTTTGCAAATACGCGAAAAACATTTTTAAAAACAGCATTGCTCTTAGCTTTCGTTTTTATTTTAGCGGATGCGGGTCTTTTGTATGTCATGCTGGTTAAAATTCAAAAAGGCTGCCCCTTGTGCCTAGCGACCTATGGAATAAATGCCGCGCTTGTCGTTTTTCTTTGGGTGGCCGAACGTAAAATCGTGGGCGCGCCGGAGACTTTTTTTAAAAGCGCTTTTCACAGCTTCTATGGCGCCGGAGCGGCTTCCGTGTTTTTATGGGTTGTTTTGACTCTAGCAATACTTGGAATTATCGCTTTTCACGCCTCTGTCTCTTTTCTGACGCAGGGAATGCCCCAAACCCAAGTGATGGAGATGGCGCGAAACGCGAAGCCTGAAGAACTGATGGTAGTTCAAATAGCCGGAGCACCCACCAAAGGCATGAGCGACGCTCCTGTTGAAATTATCGAATTTTCGGACTTTCTTTGTCCGGCCTGCCAAAAAGCCTCACGCTACAACGATATTATTTTGGCGGCGCATCATGACAAGGTGTCCATTACTTTCAAATATTACCCTTGGGATATGAACTGCAATCCTTTTATCAAGCAAACAACGCATCCCGGGGCTTGCCAAGTGGCACGCGCGGCTGTTTGTGCTGGCGAACAGGGGAAGTTTTGGGAATTTCATGACAAGGTATTTGAGAAGGGTCCTGAGTACCGGCCTGAAAATATTCGCGGAGATCTGGCGGCGCTCGGTGTTCAAATGAATCAAGCCGAGGCTTGTATGGAGGATCCTCGTTCTCTGGAAGCGGTGAAGCAGAGTGTGCAAGAGGGGGTGCGCGTAGGCGTCACCAGTACTCCGTCTTATTTTGTGAACGGCGTGAATGTGAATGGCCTGTTAAGTCCTTTCGGCTTCAATAATCTTCTTCCTGGGTTCGAAGCTGTCCGCGAAAAGTATCTGCAAAATAAAAACTCTCCCAAAAAAGCGCCGGCCGGCTCTTGAGCATTGAAAACTCTTTTTGATTCAGGTAGAGTACTAGCTAACCTATGACTATCCAACGAGTTTGGATGCTTTTAATCTTGGTCGTCCTGATCGCTTTGGGCGGCTCCTATTTTCTCTACTCCTTTCGCGAAGTAGAGCATCAGTTGCGTGTCCAAAAAGAGCAAGAGCTTGCCGTCAAAACCGCGGAACTGGCTAAAATTCAAATCGAAATCAACTCGTTGACCGACCAGAAAAAAGAACTTGAGGAGTCCTTAAACGTTAAAATTGAAAATTTGAACGCGCTGGTGAAGGAATACAGCGACACCATGAAAGTGCGGGCGGATAAAATCGACTCTTTGACCGATGAAAATGCCACGCTCAAAAGCGAGAAAGAAAAACTCGCCTCAGCGCTCGAAGGCCTGAAATCAAAGGTGCGCGCTCTTGAAAAAGAAAAAGAAGCGCTTTATCTGGAGATTCAAAAACTGCAAAGACCTGTCTCTTCGGAGGAAACGGATGCCGCGGCAGAGGCAACGGAGGATATCCTGCCTTCCGAGTCCGATCCCGTCAAACTGGGCAGTATCGTCGTTCAAAAATCTGGGGTTCAAGCGACCATTCAGAATGTCAATAAGGTCTATGGCTTTGTCGTGATGAACGCCGGCTCCAGCGAAGGCCTTAAAAAAGATTCCGTCGTTAATATTTTCCGCGGCCAAAAAATAGTGGCTCAGGCCGTCGTCCAACAAGTTCGCACCCACTTATCCGCAGCCGTGCTACTGCCCGGGAGTCTCAAAAAGGAAGTTCGGGTCGGCGATCAAGTCAGCACGTTATAAACCTTGAATAAAAAATTCACTCTCAAAGTCGGCTCCTCCACGATTCCTTCGTTTAAAATTGATTACGCCAAGGAGCTTAATCCTTCACAGTTGGAGGTTGTCACACAAGCGGAGGGAGCTTGTCTGGTGCTTGCCGGAGCCGGCAGCGGCAAAACACGCACGCTGATTTATCGCGTCTCTTATCTTCTAGAAAAAGGCGTTCAGCCCGAACATGTTCTCCTAGTCACCTTTACCAACAAAGCGGCTCAAGAAATGCGAAGCCGCGTGGAAACTCTATTAGAATCGAAGGCCAAAGGACTGTGGTGTGGCACCTTCCATCACATCGGCAACCGGCTTTTGCGCATGTACGGACGCCACGCGGGTCTCGGGGATGATTTTGGAATTTTAGACGATGAAGACAGCCGGGATTTAGTCAAATCCTGCATCCAAGCCCTAAACCTCAAATCCATAGATGCTAAATTTCCAAAACCTGGCGTTGTCCAATCCATCCTAAGCTTTTCAGTCAACGCGCGTAAAAGTATCGCCGAGGTAGTGGAGACCTCTTATCCTTACTTCTCTCAATGGATTCGGGACTTTGAGAAAATCAAAACCCTCTACGATCAAAAAAAAATAAAAACAAATAATTTGGATTATGATGACTTGCTTCTTCGATGGCTTTTACTGCTGGAGAATTCTCAGGAGATTCGTGAAAAATTAAGCCGTCAATTTTCCTATATCCTGGTCGATGAATACCAAGACACCAACCGTTTGCAACACGAGGTGATCCGTCTTTTAGCCGGGCATCACAAAAATGTTCTGGTGGTCGGCGATGACGCGCAGTCTATTTATTCGTTTCGCGCGGCGGACATTCAAAATATCCTCGATTTTCCGGAAAATTATCCGGAAACCAAGATATTCAAACTGGAAACCAATTATCGTTCGACCAAGCCCATTTTGGATCTGGCCAATCGTAGCATCGGACACAATGTTCACCAATTTCAAAAAACACTGCGCAGTGTCCAGGAAGCGGGGACATTGCCTCAATTTGTAAGACTCCGCGATCCCCGTCAGGAAGCGGGCTTTGTGGCGCAGCGCGTCCTCGAGCTTAAAGAATCCGGACTAGAGCTTTCCGAAATCGCGATTCTTTTCCGGGCGCATTATCAGGCGGCTCAGCTGGAATTGGAATTAACCAAGCGGGGAGTGCCTTATGTGGTTCGCGGTGGGGTGCGTTTTTTTGAACAAGCGCATATCAAAGATGTTTTGGCCTATCTCAAAGTCTTATCCAATCCGTTGGATGAAATTTCATGGGTCAGAGCCTTAACGCTTCACGCGGGCATCGGCCCCGGCTACGCTTCCAAGATTTTTTTAGCCGTTGAAAAAGAAGCGGGGGATCTTCAAAAAGTGATCAGCGCCTCCTTTGGCGCTAATTTTCCTCCGAAAGTGCGTGACGGATTATTTCAATATAAAAAGACTTTGAAAAATCTGCTTCGCCCGGAAATTCACGATCATCCGGATCTTTTAGTCGAAGAAATTTTGGAGCAGGGCTACAACAAGCATGTTTTGATGAATTTTGAAAACGCGCAAGATCGCCTGGAGGATTTGCGTCAATTGGTCAATTTCGCGCACACCTACAAAGACCTGAAAAGCTTTTTGGCGGATGTCACCTTGCGCGAAGGATTTAAAGGGGAGAGCTTTGCGGTGGGAGCCGGGGACACACCGGGCACTCCTGACCAACTAGTTCTTTCAACGATTCATCAGGCCAAGGGTCTTGAATGGCGAGCCGTTTTTGTCATCAGTCTATCGGAAGGACAATTTCCTCACGCTCGGGCTTTGGAACGGGAAGAAAGTCTCGAAGAAGAGCGGCGCCTTTTCTATGTTGCTTCCACACGCGCCAAAGAAGAACTCGTTTTTACGCATCCCATGACTCGTTATGATTTTAACGCGGGGACAGTGATTAGCCGAACATCCCCATTTATTTTAGAATTGCCAGCCGCGTGTTATGATGAAATTGAGATTGAAGAAAGCGAAGAAGAGGAGACTATTTATCTTGAATAAGCGTTTTGCGTTGACGACGGTTTTTTTTGTCGTGCTGATCGATTTGATGGGTTTTGGCATCGTTCTGCCGCTTCTTCCGTTTTATGCCGAAAAATTTGGCGTGTCCGCGGTGGCGATCGGCCTTCTCTACACCGTGTATTCGCTGGCACAACTTATTTTTTCACCGATTTGGGGCTCTCTGTCTGATCGATTTGGACGAAAACCGATCATGATTATCAGCACACTGGGTTCGACCGCGTCCTACATTCTCTTTGGCTTTTCAAGCTCCTTTGTTGTTCTTTTTCTTTCGCGACTCTTAGCCGGATCCATGGGAGGTAATATTTCAGCGGCGCAAGCCTGCGTCGCGGACATCACCTCGCCGGAAGATCGGGCGAAGGGAATGGGGCTTATCGGAGCGGCTTTTGGCATTGGATTTGTCGTGGGTCCCGCCATCGCGACTTTTTTTGTGCATTCTGTGGCCTTTATCGCGGCAGGCCTTTCATTTACCAGTTTTCTCATGGTGTGCTTTGCGCTCCCGGAAACACGTCAGGCGGCTCAAGCCTCCGATGACGCGCGCGTTGTCCGAAGCAGTATTTTTTCTATCCAGTTTTGGAAGTCGTTGAAAGGTGAGGGCGATTCTAAAAGCCTCTTGCCACATCTTTTTGCCGGTGCTTTTTTGTTAGCCCTGGGTCAGTCCAGTCTTTACAGCGCTTTTCCGTTATTTTGCAAATCCAGACTTGGATTATCTCCGCAAAAAGTAGCGATGCAATTTGTGGCGATGGGTCTCATCGCCATTTTCATTCAAGGGGGTTTGATTCGCGTGCTTCTCAAAAAATTCTCAGAAAAATCTCTTTTTTTGACAGGCTCGGCTCTGATGATTTTGGGGATGGCTTTGATTCCTTGGGCATCTTCTGAAAAATCATTGATGCTTTTTTTGGGCATCATGAGCGTCGGCGCCAGCCTCAACGGACCCACACTCACAAGTCTTATTTCAAAAAATTCCTCGCAAAATCAGATAGGTCAAACCATGGGTAGTGCGCAGGGCGCCTCCGCGCTGGGTCGCGTGGTAGGACCCACCTGGGGAGGTTTTTTGCTTGGAGTTTCTTATTTTGCCCCATTTCTCCTCACCTCGATAGTCCTTATCTCTACTATTTTCATAGGGTTAGAGCTCATTCAAAATCCCGCCTAAAATTAAGAAATATTTGATAATTCTTAATTAGCAATGTATACTTCCTGTAGTTAGATATTAAGAGTAGTTAAATTTAGTAAGTTATGGATAGAGGTTGAAAATGAAACACTCTTTTTCGCCTAATCGTTTTATTCGTTTAACGCTTGTTTTTTTAGGATTGCTCCAAGCCTCACCGCTCTGGGCAATTCAAGAGTCTCTGACCATGGAAACACAGTACACATCGCCGTCAGGGGATTATCGCACTCTCCGAACCACCAAAAATACATCCTTAGCCCAGCAGCAAGAAACTTCTGTGGTTGTCGGCGTCGGACTCAATAACTCCACCAATTGCGCCGTGAAACTATGCGTGAACGGCGATATGCGGGCGCAAGGTCAAATCCTTTTGAATCAAAGCAATGGCACAACGGCGCTCCAACTACCGGTACTGACCAGCGATTCAGCTGATGAAGGGTCTCTATGGGTAAAAAGCTGAGCTTATTCTTGTTTTTAATTTTAATATTGGCCAGCGCTTCGAATGGCGTTGCCGGCGAGGTCAAGACAACCGGTTATTTCCCCATTAAGAGTGGCACGTATGACGCGGTTGAAACAACGGGGGATACAGGGCTGGCGACGGAAGAGGGTTCGGTGGGAATGGGGACGCCGGCCACAGCCAACAGCGCGGCCGTGGAAGTAGTGGGAGGCACCGCGGTCAGCGGGACTCTGAAAATGGAAAGCCCGATCCAAATTCAACTTTTTAATTGTGAGGAGCAGAAACCGGGGATTGATTGTGTGCAGACCGAACCGGGGAAAATTTGGCTCTTGAAAACTTTCACGGAGAAGACAATCGATGAAGACTAAAGCTTTATTCTTCTTAACGATTTCTCTCTTACTCATAAGCGCTGCGCCACTGTGGGCTGCTCAACAGGTCAAGGTCGTCACCTACTACGCGTCGCCGGACACAGAGTACATGGAACTCACAGTCAATCGCTCCGCCGTTTTGGCCAAAGACGCGGATGCGAAAGTGGTCATTGGGAGCGAGGGGAGCTCTTCATCGCCTTCTAATTTAAAGCTCGATGTGAGTGGTGACATCATTTTGGACGGAGATCTAACGGTAGGCGAGGGATTGCAGTTAGCAAAAAATTCCTTTAGCCCTTCCTCCTCGACACCCGATGGACTCGTGTGGATTGAATCATGACACAGCCTATGAGAAATCTTAACGGTCGGCTCAGACAAACAGCGGTGATTTTCATTTTTGTGCTGGCATCGCTAGGCATCTCTCTTTCCAACGCCCAAGCCGCCAATCGCCAATTAAATTTCACCGTCCTAACATCAGCCACCTACCCCGGCGGTGGAGCCGTGCAAGTCATTTATGATCATGGCGGAGGAAGCATTAGCACTGAAATTTGCTCAACCGGCACTTGCACCTACTCCGTCGCGGATCAGACACACGTCGATTTCATTGCCTCCGGCGCCAATGGCAGTGTGGTTCATAGTTGGAGCGGCGTAGACGCTCCCGGTGTGACCCTGATCAATCCCACTGAAATTGGGAACGGTGTTTTTATGGATCGTGACAGAAATTGTAGTGTCACATTTTATGGCCCGGTCACACTGACGATGTTTGTCAGTGCGGCTCAAACCGGCACCATCACCGCCACTTTGGATGACCTTCGCGGAGCTAATCTTCCGGGAGGATACAACCCTTCGACCATGACATGCAGTACCGCCTCCTGTACTGGCAATTATCTATACACCGGGGATTTCTCAGTAGCGAATATCACATTTAGCGAACAACCCACAGCGCCTAATGTGTTTAAGAATTGGAATAACTCCTGCTCTTCTTCCTATAGAAACCCGTCTTGCGGTCCCGTTCTCATGGATCGAGATAAAACAGTTAGCGCTTATTACGCCGCTCCGCAAAATGTGAATTTAGCGAAAGCCGCCAGCTCCACAGCCACCGGAACCATCGAGGCCTACGATTTAATTGGGGGCGCTTTTCAAAAAATAGAAGAATGCGGCGTGGGTTGTACCGCTAAAACCGTGGTTTACCCCAGCAGTACCGTCAATAATGCCAAGTTTAAAGCCGTCCCCGCGAGCGACTCATACTTTTATCAATGGGATGCCGGTTGCACCAATTCGACAAACCCGGATTGCGGTCCGCTAAAAACAGATCGAACGCTGAATATCACGGCTCGTTTTTATAGAAAATATTCTCTCGCTGTCACGAAAGATCTAAAAAATAGCGCCCAAGGAACTGTTGTGAGTAGCCCGTCGGGCATTAATTGCGGCGTTGATTGCACAGCGTTGTTTGGAAGCCGGACACCGCCGGTAGTGACCTTGACGATGACACCCGATAGCGCATCCAATTCAAGTAAATCCTTTTTAGTGCGTTGGGGAAGCAATGAAACAACGCTGAGCAGTGCCTACACCATGGATCATGATCAAACCGTGACCGCGTATTTAGACACTGTTTCGGTCGACTTAAAAGCCAAAGACGCTTCCGGGCAATCCAGCGACGGACCGGTTCGCCTTTCTTACGGGCAAAATGCCGTGTTTTCATGGAGCACACTCAACGCGGACTCTTGCACCGCTTCCAGCACCGTTGCCGGATCCGCTTTTACCGGCAGTCAACCGACCAGCGGAACTTTTACGGAAACCGCTTTCAAAAAGCAAGGCACCTACACTTTGACTTGTCAGCGCACCGCTTCCAATACCACCGTTACCGACAGCGTCACAGTGGACGCAACCAACACTTCTCCGTCCATGACATCCCCGCAACAAGTCACCATTAATGAAGACGCGCCATTACAGCAGGTGACTCTGAGCGGAATTAGGTATGGAGAAAATACGGCAACCGGAAACGGAGAAAACCAAACAACAAAAATTACAGCCACTTCCAGCAACATGACGTTAATTCCGGACGCCCTTGTGATCACACCCCAAACCCATGCCACTCAAAACTCAACGGCTGTTTTAAAATTCACGCCGGCTTCTAATCAATCAGGAGAGTCAACGATCACCCTAACGCTGGATGATCAGACAGGGGAGAGTAACAGCATCACCACGCAAACCTTCAAGATTGTTGTGACCGCCGTCAATGACATTCCCACGGCGAGCGCTCAAACTCTCACCACCAATGAAGATTCGGCGCTCAGCATCACGCTTGCCGGCTCCGACATGGAAAATAGTCCTTTGACTTATTCAACCGTTGCCGCTCCCGCAAAAGGTGTTTTGAGCGGAAGCGCTCCTAATCTAACTTACACGCCCACGTTGAATGCCACAGGCGCGGATAGCTTTACCTTTAAAGCCAATGACGGAAGTGCCGACTCAGCGCCAGCAACTATTTCAATCACCATTACACCGGTCAACGACGCGCCTGTCGCCACGCCCCAATCTCTCTCAGTGGCTTCTTATCGAAATCTTTCAGTGACTTTAGCGGCAACAGACGTGGATAGCAGTATTTTTACTTTCCGCGTCAGCACCCAACCCCAGCACGGAACACTTACCGGAACCGCCCCCAATCTTGTTTACAAATCCGCGAACGGTTATGTCGGCACGGATAGCTTCCGTTTTATCGCGAATGACGGCGCCTTAGATTCCGCCGCAGGACTTGTTAGTATTCAAGTCACTCCAGCGCCACCCAATAATTTGCCTACCATCAGCATTAATCCGACATCAGTATCGGTGAATGAAGATGACAGCGTTGGCATTCAAATTACCGCCGCGGATGCGGATGGGGATTCACTGAGCACCAGCATCACTTCGCAAGTACAGCATGGCGTTCTCACCGGACAAATGCCAAATTATACTTATGCGCCTAGCGCAAATTATAATGGCGCCGATAGTTTCATTGTTCAAACTGATGATGGCATTGACGCACCCGTTTCCAAAACAGTGGCGATCACGGTAAACTCTGTCAACGACGCGCCTGTTTTAGACGCGATTGGAAATCAAACGGTCAAGGAAGCAGCCAGCCTGACTTTTTCTCTTTCAGCCACCGATGTGGATAATGACAGCTTGACGTATTCGGTGGATAGTTCGCTTCCCGCAGGTGCAAGTTTTAATGCTCAAACAAAAACATTTACTTGGACGCCCGGCATCAGCGATGTCGGAGACCATCAAGTTAATTTTAAAGTGGAGGATAATGGCACGCCCAATCTTTCTGATACTGAAACCATCACCATCACGGTCGAAGCCATCAATCATGCGCCGGTCGTCAATGACCAGACTTTTTCCGTGTCCGAAGATAGCGCTGTCGCGACGTTGGTAGGAACCGTTGCCGCCTCCGATGTAAACACCGGAGACACCTTGACCTATTCGATCACAAGCGGCAACACCGGCAATATGTTTGCGATCAATAGCGCTACCGGAGCCATCACGCTTGCCGGAGCCCTGAATTATGAAACGGTTCCGAGCTATTCCCTGGGCGTCTCTGTATCCGATAACGGCGGCCCACCCATGAGTGACACGGCTACGATCACGATTAATGTCGGTGCCGTCGCGTTTAATTACACTCTCGATGATCCGACTCCAAATGCTGTTTCCGTGCTTCCGGGTAGTTCAGGAACAGCCACAGCCACCGTGAAAAAATTGACTCGCGCGACCGAGTTTGTGGATTTGAGCATCGACACGGCAACTATTTTACCCGATGGAGCAGGCATTGCTTTTGCTGATGGCAATTCTTGCAAACCAAGTGATCCTGAAGACTCCTGCGAAGTGGTGCTCACGGTCACAACCACCAGCGCGACGCCGGCCGGAATTTATCCCATTACCTTAAAAGGTGTTTCGCGAGATACCTCGCTTGAAAAAACCGTCAATTTTAATCTCGTTGTCAGCGCCTTGCCGCTTACGGCTTCGTGCTCCGTATCTCCCAATCAAGTCGTCGTGAACAACACCGTGACGTGGACAGCCGCGCCTGCCGGTGGAAGTGCGCCTTACACGTATACTTGGGAAGATGTGGGGGGAAGCGGTAGTAAGCTTGATGGTGAGACAGGCAAAACTTCTGATCAAACGTATATTGCCGCCGGCACAAAAACCGCGAAGGTGACCGTCACCTCGGAAGACGGACAAACCATTACCTCTGACACTTGCTCATTGGAAGTCATAGAAAATTTAACTGTTAACTGTTCGGGAACGCGCGCGACGGGCAACTCTTCAACCATTCAATGGACAGCACAAGCCTCTGGCGGAGATTCTTCTTACACGTATAGTTGGAGCGGGGATGCAGATGGTCAAACCATCAAAGACCCACTCATGCAATACGGGGATCTTTCTGCCAAAACCGCTCAAGTGACTGTCACTTCCGCCGGATTGAGCGCGATGTCCGCTCCTTGCTCAGTCACTGAAAGCGTGGAATTTGCGGCAACACCCGCCGCAGATACTTGCGGAGCCATTCAGCTAACTTGGCATAATTTCCCCAAAGAAACTGGTTCAAGAAGCTACAAAGTGTTGCGTCATGACATATCCTCCAGCAATTTTGTTGAAATTCCGGGAAGCCCCATCACTCCGTCAGGAACGGAAGTGACAATCAATGACGGCGACTTAATGCCGGAAGGTGTGTATTTCTATCAACTCAAAGAAGATGAAGATATCCTGGGAACTTCGTCAGCCGCGGCATCCAACATCTGCCATTATTGCCAGGATATCGGACTGCGCGTCCGAGAAGCCAATGATACGGTGGGTATTTGCGTGGAACCGCTTTCTATCACAAGCACTTCCAAACTGCGCATCTCCCGAAACGGGGTTTCGCGCGGCATCATACTCGTTGATCCTGACACAGATCCTCACGCCTCCAATGTTCGCGTTCGAATCGGTGGACAAGTAAAGGCTTTGAAAAAATTTGATCTCGCCTAGCCGTTGACAGCCGGCAACTGAATCTGCGATAATTCTCGGATGTCAGACGCCCCAAAACCCAATAGTGGCCGTAAACTTTTTTTTGGCCTTTTTATTTTCCCGCTAGTCATCACCATCGGCATGGCGCTGATTCTTTGTAGCGTCGTTTTTCTAACCCACGAAGACGAAACCCCTGAAACGTTGATCGCTTCCATCAAATCCGGCGCGCCGGGCAAGCGCTGGCAAAAAGCGTTCGAACTTTCCAATGAACTCAACAGCCGTAAAGAGGGGATACGCAACAAAGCGGTCTTAAATGAAATCGTCCACATCCTGGAAGATTCCGAACGCTACGATGCAAAGACACGCTCCTACATGGCGATCGCGCTCAGTCATTTCAAGGACAACGAATCCATCGCGGCTCTTGAAAATGTTTTGTCCGATCCCGATGAAGAAATCAAATTATACTCCATTTGGTCATTGGGCTATTTAAAAGCCTATTCCGCTAAAACAAAAATCAGCGAACTTTTAAATTCTGATTCTCCGGAACTCCGGCAAATGAGCGCGTATGTGTTGGGCGTGCTCGGCGATGAGGGAACCGTCACGCTTTTAAAAAATCATTTGAATGATCCGGTTGTCGATGTTCGCTGGAATGTCGCCCTCAGCCTAGCTCGCTTAAAAGACGCCAC
>JAHFFN010000010.1 GCA_023247915.1 Candidatus Omnitrophota bacterium | reverse complement strand
TTGTCTTTTTCTGCCTGATCCGCGTCTTCTTTCAAGCGCGTATTGGCTTGGCTTAAAAGAACCGTGAGTTCTTCGGGAGATTTGAGTTGGGCGGTTTTTTTGGAAAAGGACGTGGCGGCGGCACGCTTGGCCTCCAGCGACATTTTATAATTTTGCTGAACTTCCGCGATAAACGCCTTTATTTCGCCCTCATTTTGAAGATACGGAGTCAGGGTGATCCACACATCCAACGCTTCCTGAATCTTGTCTTGCTCGTACAGCGCCTTCCCTTTTTTGAAAGTGACGTTGAGCCAATCACGGCGCTGAACGCTTGAAAGATCTTCTTGTTTTTGGGTCGGCACGCTCTTGATCTGCGTGACAAGTTTTTGGTTGGCGTCCATCAACAGTTTTTGCAGATCTTGAGGAGGTGTCCAGCGGAAAGTGCCTTGAGCGGAAGTATCCAGCGAGGCGGACTGCGTTTTAGCCGTTTGGAGTTTTAAATAATTTCTCCGCAAAGATTCGATCAGAATCCGCTCTTCGGAATCAGGATCCAGATAAGGCGTTAATTTTGACCAGAGATTGATCGCCTCTTCGTATTTGCCCTGATAATACAAGAGCTTGGCTTTTTCAAAAGTGGCTTCGGCGGACTCGCGTTGCTTGGCCTGAGGGCCAACAATCTCTTCTTGTTGAGCCTGAAAACCGGAAAGATCTTCTTTGAGCTTGGCATTCACATTGCTTAAAAAGGCTGTGTTTTCTTTGGGCAAAGAAACCGTGGGGGCGGCTTGGGTCTTGAAGGAATCTACCATCGCATTTTCCTGAGCGGACGCGCCCAGCGCGGGAGCCAGCGTGTCCCACTCTTTCAGCATCCCTTGGGTGTCGCCGCTCTGATAAAGCATTTTCGCTCGCTTGAGGGCGGCGATTTGAGCAGGATCCATAGAAGAAACATTCGCACCACCACCGTTTTGCATCGCGGAGATGCGTTGATTCACCGCAGCTTCGATCTGCGCTTGCAAGTTGTTGTCCATGGAACCGGAAACCGCGGCGCTAGAGGCCGTGTTTGAACTCGCGTTGAAAGCAGGGTTGGACGCGGGATTTGAAAACGCAGCTGAGGGCATGGACGTATCCCCGCGTTTGGATCGAATTTGCTCACGTAAAAAGTCGACAACTTTTTTGAGCGACGGGTTTTTTTCTAAATAGGCCTGGAGCTTATTCCACTCGGCTTCGGCGCTGTCATAATCCCCTTGATCATAAAACTTCTTTCCTTTTTCAAAGGTCGCGCGACCCCACTGCTGTTGATCCGCATCCGACACCCCTTCGGCCAAGGCTTTTTCACAAGAAAAAAAGACAGGGGTAGCGCTGATCCATAGCAATAAAAAAAGAAACGTTTTTAGCGCTCTATTAGGGTAGTTAGGCATCGCTGTAACTATGTATATTATTAGTTATTTACGTATAAATCAATAAAATTGGAAGGGGGAATTTACTGGGGGTCTGGCGAGGCTAAATCCCCCTGGGATTCCTGGGAGATTTGTTTGATTTTATCGCGAATCGTTTGCTGGATAACAGCGCTGTTTTTATCTTTAAAAAGAGTCAAGGCTTTTTGATAGACCAGGAGCGCTTCGGCCTGACGATTTTGGGCGGCATACGCTTCCGCTAAAAAATAAGTCGGCTCGGCCGCTTCCGGAGCTTCAGGATCTTTGATTTGCCGCAACGCTTCCTCGAAATACGGCGTGCTTTCCGCGACAGAACCTTTGGTTTTAAAATAAATCGAACCGATATGGTAATTAATTTCCCACGAAGTCGGATTATTCTTTAAACCCTGCTTTAAGACCCCCAGCGCCTCTTCCGTTTTATGCAGATGCCTTTCCAGCCAATAGGCCGTGGCCAAAATCGCCTCCACATTGTAGGGATCCAACTGAACGGAAAGATTTAAAAAAGGGAGCATCTCTTTGATTTCGCTTTCGGTCAGATGACGATGCTTGGTAATGTGTACTTGGTGATTGACCGCAGCGATCCAGTCGGAAGCGAGGACGGTTTTCGCCTCTTGGTGAGAATCTTCGTCGTGATCCTCTTCCCCTTCTTTGTGAAAATGCTCTTCTTCCGCTGAGAAAGTATGCTCGGCGCCGCCATGAAAATAGGAGTCCGCTTTCAAAAAGAAAGTATCGCCAACGACTTCCTGCGCGCCACCGATCAACTGATAAAGCAAATCACCCGAGCGGCGTTTTGAAAAACCAGGGTCATGATCCAAGGCGTATGACAGATAAAAAAGGACGGGTAAAAGAAAAAAAATGGCGACGGAGCGAAAACGATCCGTCATAGAATACGCTTCCTAAATCCTAACCAGCCGACCGCCAGAAAAAGAAGCGTGTAAAAAAAGGCGTATAACGTTAAAAATCCGACCAAATGCCAGGATAGCGCCCCCCACCCATGAATCAGGCGCACGCGAATGTCAAAAAACTCAAAATGCGGCAAAAGATAATAAAAAGCTTCGGAGAGAATGCGACTAAGCCAGAAAAGGGACTGCCCCGCCTCTTTGAGCGTCGTACCATAGGCTCCAATCAAAAAATAAAGAACCAGCGTGATGGAAACATTCGCGGACGTAGTCAAATAATACGAAAATCCGCTGGCCATCGCGGTGAGCACCGCCAGATTCAATAAAAAAAGGTAGCCCGTTTGAAACGCCGCGGCCGGTGAAACTTCCGCCGATTTAAAAAATACGATGGACAAAAATCCCGCGTAAAAAATCAAAAAACAAGCCGCGCTCGCCAGAAATGAGCCCAGGTACTTGCCCGCAATAAATTGAAAACGCGTGATGGGCTTGGCTAAAATAACATGACAGGTTCTCTGCTGGAGCTCCGCGGGAAATTGCCGCGCCGACAACGCCGTGGCTAAAACCACATTGAGGATAAAGCTGAGCGCCAATCCCATCTCAAGCAAATACCGCGTTATATTTCCCACGTTGTAAAACTTAAGTTGAGCGGCATAAAATAAAATGGCCATGCTTAAAATGAGCGCGACATAAAAATCTTTTTTTCTAAAAATTTCTTTGATCACGAGCCTGGCAATCGCCCACACCGCTCTCATCGCTTCGAAGCCCCTTGAATGGTTTGAATAAAAAATCGCTCTAAAGGCTGATCGCCGGCGGTTCCAAGAATCTCGGCAAGTTTTCCGGAGCGAACCAAGCGGCCTTCTTTGATAATCGCCACCGAGTCGCACAAAAGCTCCGCTTCTGAAAGCTCGTGAGATGAAAATAAAATCGTCCGCCCCTCTGTTTTTAGGCGATGCAAAATCGCGCGAAGCTCCAGGCGCGCCACCGGATCCAAGCCGGACATCGGTTCATCCAAAATCAATGTTTGCGGCTCATGAAGCAGCGCTTGAGCCAGACTTACTTTTTGAACCATGCCCTTCGAAAAAGTTTTGAGAAGTTTGTTTTGAACATGCGGCAGACCCACTGTTTCCAATATCTTTGGAATACGGGTGCGGAGTTCATTTTTGGAAAGACCGGATAACGTGCCGTAAAATTCCAGAGTTTCCACGGGTGTCAAATACCGGTGATAGGTCGTTTCTTCGGGAAGATAGCCCACGGAGCGCCGCGCCTTCAAATCGGTAGGATTCAAGCCATTCAAACGCACCGTCCCCGACTGGGGGCGTAAAAATCCAAGCAAGGTTTTGATCGCGGTGCTTTTTCCGGCGCCGTTGGGACCTAAGAAGCCAAAAATTTCGCCGGAATTGACATGAAAAGACAAACCGTCTAAAACGCGTTTTTGTTCATACGTGATAACCACATCACAAAATTCTATGACCGGTTGATCCATCTTAAGAAAATATCTCCGCCATCGCCTGACGAAGCTCATCCATGGCCAAAGGCTTGCTTAAAAGCGCGCTCACACCTTCCGGCTTTTCACCTCTGGATTTCATGAGCTCTCCAAAACCCGTCAACATAATCACCGGCATCTTTGGTGATTTCTTCTTGATGAGCACGGTGAATTCCCCGCCATTCATCTCGGGCATCGCCCAGTCGGTAATAATAAGATCATACCTGTTTTGGTCGAACTTTTTCAAGGCCTCCGGTGCGCTCATAGCCGAATCCGGGGAATGCCCGTCTCCGATCAAATAACCCTGCAATACCTGATGCACCAGCGGCTCATCGTCCACCACGAGAATTTTGAGTTTATTTTTAAGCGGCGTGACTTCTTTTTTAGGAGGCGCCGGCGCTTGTTTGGAAGCGCTCTCTAGCGGCAACTTGATCACAAAAGTAGTGCCATGACCGTGGGAACTTTTAATTTCAATACTGCCCTCATGGCGGCGGACAATCCCATAAACCATGGAAAGTCCCAAACCAGTTCCACCTTTGCCTTTGGTCGAAAAGAAAGGTTCAAAACAGCGCTTTTGAGTTTCTTCCGTCATGCCCACACCGGTGTCACTGATTTCGAGAACCTCAAACCCATCCTGCACTTGGCCACGGAAACGAAGCGTCCCACCCTCCGGCATCGCGTCTACGGCGTTAAAAATAAGATTGGTCAGTACTTCGCGAAGCGACGACGCGTTGCCCCAAACCTCAATTTCATTCAACTCCGTCTCAATCGCGATTGTTTTGCCGCCCGAAAGCGCCTGGTCCTTCCATTTGGGCTGAGTGAGTAAAATCGCTTTTTCGATTAAATCTTTTAAATTTAACAAGGTAAACACTTCGCCCTCTTTGCGTTTTCTATAAAATTCACGCAAGCGGCCAACAATATTTTTAGCATCCGTGGCGGCGGTATTGATCATTTTCAAATACTCAACCACTTTTTCTTTGTCGTTCAGATTTTCCGGGTATTTCAGAAGCAATTCGCAAAATCCCAAAACCGGCATCAGCGCGTTGGAAAAATCATGCGCGATCCCGCTGGCCATCTGCCCCAGCGCGCTCAAACGTTCCTGCTCAATAATTTTTTGCTGAGTGCGTTGGAGCTCGGCTTGGATTTTGAGAAGACGCAGGGTGTTTTCTTTTAGCGCTTCTTCGGTGTTATGACGATCCGTGATGTCACGCAAATTTAAAATGATCTTGGCTTTGTTTTTTTCGTCAGGAACGCTTTTACCAACCGCTTCAATCATGAGCCACAGGCCGTTTTTGTGCAGAAAACGAAATTCCGTCGACACCGGCACCCGCGGCGTCTGTATCATGGAAGTGAGCGCCACGGAAGTGGCTGGCGCGTCGTTTTCATGGATAAAATCCATGGAATTTTTTCCCAAAAGCAGTTCCGGCTCATACCCCAGCACGCGGCTTAACGAAGGGCTCCCATACGTCACGACCCCTTCCTCATCCAAAATCATGATGATGTCGGGGGCGTTTTCAATCAGCGACCGGAAATGGATCTCGCTTTTTTTGAGCTCGTTTTGAGCTTCTTCTAATTTTTTTTGTTCGGCCGCTTCGTGAAGCGCGCGATAAACCGAGAGAGTCAGGCGGGAAAGCTGTTCGATGAAAATATAATCCGTCGCGCCCTGCTTGAGCGTCTCGATAACGGATTCTTCGTGAATTTCCCAAGAAACAAAAATAAAAGGAGTGTGCGTGCGCCTTTTACGAACCGTGTCGAGCGCCCACAGGCCGTCAAATTGACTGCCGACATAGTCCGAAAGAATCAGATCCGGAGAAAACGTGTCGAGCGCTTTCAAAAACTCGTCTTTGGTCTCCACCCGTTTCCAGACAAACACGATGCCCGACTCACGGAGCTTCTCAAGAATCTTTTCCGCATCCTCTGGAGATTCTTCCAGCAACAGAATGCGCAAACTTTCGGGCATTAAAATTTTTTCCCATTTTCAAATCGTCGAATCGCGTCCAACAATTCGGAAAATTTGACGGGTTTGGGGAAAATAAGATTTTGGCTCTCGCCTAAACTGGTTTTTTCTTCGGCGGAAATTGCGGCGGTGACAAAAATAATCGGCGTGTTTTTGATAACGGGGTGACTGCGGATATGCGCGGCCGCTTCGGTACCGTCCATGACGGGCATCATGATATCCATGATGATCAGGTCGGGACGCGTCTCGACCGCTTTTTCAAATCCTTCGCGTCCGTCGGCGGCCAACACCACGATGTACCCGCGCTGTTTGAGAAGCGCCTCGACCGTGCTTAAATGCTCCGGCTCATCATCGACAATTAAAACCTTCATGGCTGATAGAGTGCCTTTGGTTTCAAAATCAATCGTTGAAATGATGCTTGATGTTCTTACCTTCTTCGATAAAAATAACTTCTTCGCCGATATTGGTGGCGTGATCCGCGACCCGTTCCAAATTGCGGCTGATCAGGATCAAATCGACCGCACGCGTGATGTTTTTGGGGTTTTCCATCATAAATGTCAAAAGTTCCCTGAAAATTTGTTCGTTGATGCGATCCACTTCATCATCATCTTCGCAAACTTGTTTGGCCAGCGCCGGGTCGTGATTCACAAATGCGTCGAGACTGTTTTTGATCATGCGCTGGGCGAGATTGGCCATGTTTGGGATATCAATGAGAGGTTTGAGCGGCGGTTCTTTTAAAAGATACACGGCGGTCTCGGAAATATTGCAGGCTTGATCGGCGACGCGCTCCAAGTCGCTGTTAATTTTTAATATCGCGGTGAGAAGACGCAAATCTTTGGCAGCCGGTTGACGAAGCGCCAAAAGCCTCAAGACCTCTTCCTCGATCTCGATTTCCATGTGATTGACCTTTTTCTCAATCTCAAGGGTTTTGTGGGCAAGCGTCTCATCACGCTTAACCAACGACTGGACTGAAAACCCGATCATCTCTTGAGTCAAGTCCGCCATCTGCAAAAGTTTTTGTTTGAGCGATTTCAATTCTTCGTCAAAATGTCTTTCCATCCGATACCTCCCCCTAAACCCTTAGTTTACCCTAATCGGCCCGTAATGTAATCTTCCGTGCGTCGATCCGTGGGAGCCGTAAAAATGCGCTGTGTGTCCCCAAATTCCACAAGCTCACCCAGGAGCATGTAGCCGGTTTCGTCGGAAACACGCGCGGCTTGCTGCATGTTGTGTGTCACAATGACGATTGTGTAATCTTTTTTGAGTTCCTGCATCAACTCTTCGATGCGCGCGGTCGAAATCGGATCCAGCGCCGAGCATGGTTCGTCCATTAAAAGGATTTCGGGCTTCACCACCAAAAGTCTCGCGATGCAGATCTTTTGCTGCTGCTCAAGCGACAAATTAGTCGCCAGATGATTTAATTTATTCTTCAGCTCATCCCATAAAAGCACCGCTTTGAGACTCTGCTCCGCGATTTCCATGAGCTTGTTTTTGTTTTTTTGGTACATTTGATGGATTTTGAGGCCAAAAACAATATTTTCAAAAATAGACAAAGGAAATGGATTAGGCCGCTGAAAAACCATCCCGACCTTTTTCCGGAGATTCAAAAGATCCGTATTTCCGGCCAAAATATTTTGCCCGGCAATCTTCACTTCCCCCGTCACGCGCGCGCCCTCAACCAAATCATTCATCCGGTTGAACACCCGAAGCAAGGTCGACTTGCCACAACCGGAAGGGCCAATCATGGCCGTGATTTTTTTCTCCGCGATGGAAAAATTGATATTTTTAAGCGCGTGGAAATTTCCATAGTAAAGATCCACGTTCTCGGTATGAATGATTTTGTTGTCCATGGCTTTAACCGAATCTTCCTGAAATATAATCATCCGTGCGTTTGTCTTGGGGCGCGGTAAAAAGTCTCCCTGTCTCGGCCATCTCCACGAGCCTGCCCATCAAAAAGAAAGCGGTTTTGTCCCCGACGCGCGCGGCTTGCTTGGTGTTATTGGTCACCAGCACAATCGTGTAGTGGTTTTTTAATTTCAACATCGCTTCTTCAATTTTGGCCGTTGAAATCGGATCCAGCGCCGAACAGGGCTCGTCAAAAAGAACCACATCCGGATTGACCGCCAGCGTCCGGGCGATACACAAACGCTGTTGTTGTCCGCCGGAGAGTTTCATCGCCTGCTCATCCAAGCGATCCTTCACTTCTTCCCAGAGATAGGCGTCTTTCAAAGCTTTTTCGGCGGCTTCGGATAAAATTTTTTTATCTTTGATGTATTGCCGGCGCAGTCCATAGACCACATTTTCAAAAACCGTCAACGGCAGCGGCATGGGCAGCGCGAAAATAATCCCGACTTTCCGCCTCAAAAGCACCGGGTCATATTCTTTGTAAATGTCTTTGTTGTCCAACGCGATGCGGCCGGTCATTTTAAAAGTGGGCGTGAAATCATTGAGGCGGTTCAAGCAACGTAAAAAAGTGGTCTTTCCGGAATTAGCGGGGCCAATCACGCTTAGAATTTGATTGGCCTCGATGTCGATATCCACATTCATCAAAGAAGGAGCTGTGCTAAAAAAAGCATTTAGATTTTGAACGCTGATTTTTATCGGTGGGGTTACCATTTTTTCTTTCCCCGAAAATAAGAACGGATCATGATCGCGATCAGATTCATAAGCAACACAATCGTCAACAACACCAGCGCCGTGCCATAACGAATCTTTTGATCCACATTCGGAACCTGTGTCGAAAGAACATACAGGTGATAAGGTAAGGCCATCACCTGATCAAACGCGCTATGCGGAAGCCGCGGAAGGTAAAACGCGGCGACGGTAAAAAGAATCGGCGCGGTTTCACCGGCTGCGCGGCCAATTCCTAGAATTGTTCCGGTCAAAATACCCGGCAGCGCGTGTGGGAGCACCGCGTATTTGATGGTTTGGAGTTTGGTGGAGCCAAGTGACAGGCTCACCTCGCGGAATGATTTGGGAACCGAATCCAGCGCCTCACGCGAAGACGTGATGATGACCGGCAAAATCATGATGCCCAGCGTCAGAGAACCCGCCAAAATGGATGCGCCGAATTTAAAAAATCCGACAAAAAGCGCCAGGCCAAAGAGACCGAAAACAACCGAAGGCACCCCCGCCAAATTAATAATCGCCAAACGCACCAAGCGACTCATCCAACTATCTTTGGAATATTCACTCAAATAAATAGCGGCCAACACTCCCAAAGGCAACGCGAAAACAACGGCTCCCAATACCAAATAAAAAGTTCCGATAATCGCCGGCAAAATTCCTCCGGCACGCATTCCTGACTTGGGCATCTGCGTCAAAAATTCCCAGGAGATTCCCGGCAGGCCGTTTTTCACAATAATAAAAAGAACGACGGCAACCGGCAAAATAACCATGAGCGTCGCCAGAAGAAGCAAGCTAAACGCGATTTTCTGAGTGAGCCTGGGAGAAATCATTTACTGGCGCTTTCTGTGAATCACAAGATCGGCGGTGATGTTGATGGCGAACGTGATTAAAAATAAAATAATACCAATCGCAAATAGCGCGTAATAATGATCGCCACCTTGCACCGCCTCCCCCATTTCCGCGGCGATGGTCGCGGTCAAGGTGCGCACCGGATACAACATTCCCCGCGGCATTGAAGGAGAGTTGCCGGTAAGCATCATCACCGCCATGGTTTCTCCAACCACGCGGCCGATCCCGAGCATCACCGCAGCCACGACACCCGACGAAGCCGCCGGCAATACCACGCGATAAATCGTTTGCCACTTGGTGGCGCCCAGCGCATAAGCGCCTTCTTTATAAGCTTTCGGAACCGAATGCAGCGCGTCTTCGGCGATCGACACAATGGTCGGCATCGCCATAAAAGCCAAAACAATAGAACCCGAAAACGCGGTCAAGCCGGTAGGAATTTTAAAAATAATTTTCATCCACGGCACAATCGTGATCATACCGATAAAACCAAGCACCACGCTCGGAATCGCGGCTAAAAGCTCAATGCCGGATTTTAAAACTTCTTTGAGTTTTCCGGGGGCGACTTCGGAGATGTAAATCGCGGCCGCCACTCCAAAAGGCACGGCGATGAGTGCCGCTCCCAAAGTGACCAACAGAGTCCCTAAAATCAATGGCAAAATCCCGAAATCCGGCGGATCGGAAATCGGGTACCAGTTTTTCCCAAAAATAAAATGAGTTATTTTTTCGGTCTTAAATAAAAGAACACCTTCTTTTAAAAGAAAGAAAAAAATAAGAGCGACGATAAAAATAGACGCAATGCCGCTTATTTTTATCGCGCTCTCGACAAAGAATTCTTTTATTCTTCTAAAATTCATAAAACTATTTTTTGATCGGAACAAAATCCACTTGAGAAACAACGGATTGACCTTCAGTGGACAAAGCAAAATCAATAAAATCCTTCACTTCGCCGGCAGGCTCTCCAGGCGTATACAAAAAGAGCGGCCTGGAAATAGGATAATGTTCCGAAACAACGTCTTCCAATTTCGGATAAACAAAATCGGTGGATCCGTCTTTGGCCACAGAGATCGCCTTATGATCTTTACCGATATAACCCATGCCGTAATAACCGATCGTGGCGATATTTTGTTTCACTTCATCAGCGATGGCTTGGCTTGAGGACAGCATGAGCGCTTCGGGAGAAAATTCTTCTTTGGACTTGGAGTCCCCTTTGCGCAACACATGCTCTTTGAAGTACACATGCGTGCCTGAATTGACTTCCCGCGAGAGAACGACGATTTTAACGTCCTGGCCGTCTACTTCTTTCCAATTGGTGATTTTTCCGGAAAAAATACCCGCCAGTTGATCCAAGGTGAGTTGAGAGACGGGATTTTTAGGATTGACCACCACCGCCAAACCGTCCAATGCCACTTTAAATTCTTTCGGAGCGATCCCTTTCTTGGCGGCCAACTCCATTTCTTTTTCCGTGATGCTGCGAGAGCTGGCGGCGATGTCGCAGGTACCGCCGATCAGAGCGGAAAAACCGGTCCCGGAACCGCCGCCGGTGACGGCCACAAAGGATTCGGGATGCTTTTTCATAAATTCTTCCGACCAGGCCTGGGTCAGATTGACCATCGTATCTGAGCCTTTGATTTGAATGGATCCGGCCGATTTCGCTTGGGTTGTGCCGCAGAAAACCATACCGGCCATGAAAATTGTCACTCCAAAAACCAAAAATTTGTTTCGCATGTTGATTGCTCCTTTGATGAGGGATTGCCCTAAGACAGGACTATCTTACCGAGGGATTATGAAGAGATGATAAAGCAATTGTGAAGATTCTATGAAGAGATTTTGGCGAGCATTCCGCGGGTCGACCAAGCCGCAAACCACTCCCCTAAGGGTTCCGAATCATGGCCGGCATTGACCAGCCTCTCGCAGGCCTCGCCCAGCGTCATTCCCCTTAAAAGGGTTTGAATAAAATCACTCTGTGTTTTTTCGAGGGATTCACAGCGTACCTCCAGATCCTGACGGAAAACAAGGACGGATTGAGGGTGATTTTTTAAATCGATGTTGATTTCCTGAAGCGCTGTTTTTCGCGCTTTCCAAATATCCAAGAGTGGCCACTCCGAAGACACCACGCTTACGGAAGGTTGAAAACGTATTTTGAGTCCCTCCGCCTGATCCCCAGACAAGCCCGCCAACGCCGATGGTTGAAGCGCAGGCTCCTCAAATGCATGAAAAGCCCGGGCGATATTCCATTCCAGCATCGCCAAGTCCGGTAAAAACCCCAGTTGTTCCGTCCAAGAAGTCCCGCGAATGAATTCCGGCAAGCGCCGCCCCACATGATTTAAATTATAATCCTCGGAAGGGTGCGCCGCCGCGTATCTTTCCGAAAGTTCAATAAACGCGTCATCCCCCAAGAAATGCTTCACCGCTTCATAGACTTCCGAAAGAGATTCGTGGATGCGCGCCAGATACCCCTCCGCGTAAACCGTCATTCGCGCCAAGCCCGGCTCTCCTCCTTGAGGATTTAAAAGTTCTCCAAGATTGGGATCCGCGCCTTCGGAGCATGGCGAAATCCAGGATTTCATTTTGGTTTGAAATTCGCGCAAAATAAACGCGTCCTGCTGAGGAGCGGGACGATTAAAAATTTTAACTTTGGATTCTTTATCTTCTCGAGACTCAGAATGGCGGCTATAAATCGCTCTAGCCTTCTCAGCCTCCGCGGCCAACACCGGATACTCCGGAATCGCCTCATCCCATTCCACAAGCGTTGAAACCGGCCCGTAAAGTTCCAGCGCTTTTTCGTACAATTTCCAGACGGCGTCAATCACCGGTGAACTATGCGTATCGAAAAGAAACTTTCCCTTGTTGGTGTGCCCCGCCAGATGAAATTGTTTGACGAGTTCGCTAGGAATATTTTTTAAATAATCATAAGGATTAAATTTATGATTGGCGGCGTTGACAAAAATATTATTCAAATCCAAAAGAATGCCCGATCCCGAACGACGCGCGACGGCGGTGACAAATTCCCATTCCGGCATCGCGGAGTGTTTGCAGGTCACATAAGTCGAAGTGTTTTCTAGGAGAATCGTCGTCCCTAGCAGTTCTTGCACCTGGGACACCCGACTCGCGATATAATCCACCGCCTCTTCGGTAAAAGGCAAAGGCAATAGATCATGCAAACTTTGCCCGGCGACGCCGCTCCAGCATAAATGATCCGAGACAATAAAAGGATCAATGCGGCCGATAAGCGTTTTTAATTTTTTAAGATAATTTTTGTCCAAAAAATCCGCGGAGCCAATGGAAAGCGCAACTCCGTGCAAAGCGATCGGATACTGTTGCCGGACTTTTTCCAAAATTTGGATCGGGCGGCCGCCCGTATCCATGTAATTTTCGGAAATCGCCTCAAAAAAATCCATCGGCGGTCGGTGAGAGAGAATATAAGAATAATGCGGCGCCCGTAGTCCGACGCCGCATCCCATGGGAGAATTCATAAATAGTGTAGGGGCGCACGGCCGTGCGCCCCTACGGAGATTTAGGCGGTTAAACGTCCGCCCTGAATACGGGTGCAAGCATCTTTGGGAAGCTTGATGAATCCGGCGCCCTTGCAAGCATTTTTGCCTGCGCAAGAATAACCTTTGCCGCCGCAATCGCCAGTTCCCTTACAAGCGTTCACGCCGTAGCAAGGCGCTGTTTCGCTCTCGGCCTTGGCGCTGGTTGAAAGAATCGCCATCGTTCCGACAGCCATAAGCCCGGCCATAGACGCTGCGATTAATTTTGATTTTTTGGATATTTTATTTTCCATTTGCTTCTTCTCCTTATTGTTACGGTTAATTAAACTTGTTTAATGCCTTCCAGTTCAATGGTGATATCCACTTCTTCGCCCACCAAAAGCTTCCCTGTTTCCAAGGTTTCATTCCAACCCAAACCAAAATCTTTGCGATTGATTCGGGTGGTCGCGGTAAAACCGGCTCGGATATTGCCCCAAGGGTCTTTTCCTTCTCCGTGAATGTCTACATTCAACACCACGGGTTTTTCAACGCCGTGAAGCTTCATTAAACCTTCTATCTTGGCGTGCTCTTTGGTGGATTCCAATACCTTGGTGGTTTTAAAATCGATGGTAGGAAATTTATCCACATCAAAAAAATCCGGGGATTTTAAATGCTTATCGCGTTGTTCCACATTGGTATTGATGCTTGAAACCTGGATAGCGCCGGAAGAACTCCAAGTGGCTGGTTTTTCAGGATCGTATTCAAAAGTACCGTCAAACTTGGTGAACTGGCCAGTGACATTTGAAAACAAGTGACGAATTTTAAAAGAAACTGTCGTGTGATCGGGATCTACCTTGTAAGTAGCCGCTTGTGCTGGAACTGTGGCGATAAACAACGCCGCCATGAGTGTGAATAAAAATTTACGAAACATTTTAAACCTCCATTATTTTGTTTTAATAGGACAATCGCTTGTGTCTCTATTTTACCAGATACCGCGCCTCTACCAAATAATCTTAGCGGTCGCGTTCCAGACAAAATCCAGCTTCTGGTGGACTCCACCCAGATCTTCATAGACCGGTAAAAGAAAATTAAAAGCTAAAACAGCGTTGTCATTGATTTGCGTGGAAATGGAAGGTCCTAAGAGCAGTGTCTGGCCGCCACTGTCCAACACTGTAATGCCTGCGCTTGTCTCTTCATCTTCCGACTGAAAACTAAAATCAACGCCCAGTTTCGTTCTCCAAGAATGCGACTCCGGATTCAACGCATAAGCCAAGGTGGTGTAGCTTGAAAAAAGATTCCCAAATTGAAAATCCCGGCTGCCTTGGGTTTTCCAAGTATAGAGCAGGTTTCCGGAAAAGCTCCACGCTCCCCAACGCCGCCCAAAAGTGGCACCGAGCGAAGCATCGTAGGAACCGCTACCCGGCTGCAGCTCCACTTCAAAAAGTTCTCTGCGGGAATTTCTCTCCTGAGTCGCGCCCGTCGGAAATTTCACGGAAGCCAAAGGCCCGATGAAACCATCCGCATCTTTAAAAAGTTTGTAGGCCGCGGAAAGGCTGAGATCCCCTAGACCCTCAGAAAATTCTTTTTTTCCAAGTGTTGAATGATGTTCCACATCGGTCGAGGCACGTTTAACTTGCGGCAAATCCGCCAAAATCGTCAGATCTTTGAAAGGCTTGAAACCAACGCTAAAATGAAAAAATTCTTCATGCGTTTTGTTATGAACATCATGCCCCGTGTGATGGATCGCATGTGCCTCTTCGGCTGTTTTTTCATTCCAATTCCGCTCTTCAGTCGTAAAATCAAAAAACCATTTCTTCCCCGCTTCAATCGTTTCGTCGGACATTCGCGACAAAGCGCATTGACACGAGTCGCAGGCAAAAGCCGGAACGGGCAAAATCAAAATGGATAAAATAAGTAAAAATAAAAAAATTCTCTTGAGCATAAGAACACTCCCCTGTTGAATAATTTTTTAGGAAATAAATTAAGCGCTGAAGGGGAAGTTTATTGGAGGGCGATCAATCGAAGCGGTGAAGGGTTGAGTCGGACGGAAAAAATAGACTTCAAAAAAGTGGGACGCGCCTGAAAAAAAATGAATATCTTTCGGCAATAAAATCAGGTCGTCACCGCCGGTCGCGGATGATTTGGCTTGTTTTTCAACAGACGAAGCACTTGCCAGAGCAACCTTTTGGGGCGAGTCTTGTTTTTCGAGGAAATTCCCTTCCACCATCGAGCACATGTGAAACGCCCGCTGGCCATCACAAGCCATTTTCTCCTGGGAAGGCTTAATGAAAGCACCTAGCGGAAGTACCCACAGAAAAAGACAAAACGTTAAAAATAAAGCGGTGATTCGAGGCATAGGCTACTTTTTAGATTCCAATGTAAAACGCACCGGCACAAGTACCACTGACTCCACCGGCAAGGCGCCAACTTGAGCCGGACGAAAACGCCAATCGCGAACCGTCTTTAACGCCGACTGATCGAGGATATCATACCCTGAGCTTTTCTCTTTTTCGACACTCGCCGCGTGTCCGGATTTATCCACGGAAACCTTGAGAAGCACCACCCCTTGCCACCCTTTTTCGCGAGCGACCCGAGGATAAGCGGGGGCGGGATTTCTTAAATAGTTGGGCTTGGCTTCGGTGAGAGCTCCGCCCAAAGAATAAAAGGTTGTTTGATCTCTTCCAGGAATCGCGGAGCTTCCATCGCCTTTTTCGGCGGGACTGACAGCCGCGTTTACTTTTTTCTCTTCCTTCTCTTTTACCGCTTTCAACGCCTCCGGCTTATTTTCCGAAAGCGCCATCTCCTCTGGGTCTTTGACTATCGCTTCCGGCGCGGGTGGAGCTTCCTCCAGCATCACTTCCTCGTCAGTCACAATCTCGGCGGGAGCCGCGGTCAGGCTGATCTCCACGCCTCCGCTACCAGATTCCACTCCATAATCAATGGGCTTCACAAAAATAAAACCGCCGATAAGCAGTAGCGCCCCATGAAGCACGATCGAGGTGGTAAAACCAATCGACCGGTCTTTTTTGAAAAGCGCTACTTGCGGGCTCATTTCTTGCCTTTTGTCTGAATCGCCACTTTTTTAATTCCAACCATTCGGACTTCATCCAACACTCTCACCGTTGGCCCCAATAAAGCACGTTCATCACCGTTGATAAAAACTTTGATCTCTGGGTTTCCTTCTTTTAAGCTTTGAAGCTTCTCGCGCAAATCTTCTATGAGAATTTTTTCTTTATTCAAAAAAACATCCCCGCCTTCCGTAATAGAGAGCGTCACGGCGGAGCGGCGGTCTTCGGCGGCGGAAGTCGAAGCCACCGGAAGTTTCACCAAAACCCCCTGATTTTTAACCATCGACATCGAAACCATCACGAATGTCGCCAAAAGAAAAAAGACAATATCGATGAGTGGAATGATCTCGATTCTGGCTTTGCGCTTAGCGCTTGGTAGCGAGATTCTCATAGTCCGCTTTCGATTTGATCAGGTGGAGTTCCAAATGATTAGCAGCGTCTTCGATCTCATGACGCGCTTCTTCGGCTCTGGAGGTCAGATAGTTAAAAGGAATCAATGACACAATCGCGATGCCTAAACCAAAGGCCGTGGCGATCAACGCCTCCGCGATGCCGCCGGTAATCACAGCGGGGGTGTCGAGTTCGGCTCCGCCCAAAAGACCAAACGAACGAATCATGCCGGTGACCGTTCCCAAAAGACCTAACAGCGGCGCCAGGGTAATGATCGTGTCCAGCACCGGCAGGCCTTGGGTAAAGCGCTTGAGTTCCCGGTTGGCGGCTGACAAAAGAGCGTTCGATGTGGATTTTTTTTCGTGTTTAAGCCCATACACCAATGTCTTGGCCAAATAGTCGCGGCTACTTTCTCCGGCCTTGATCGCCGCGTCGATTTCGCCTTTTTCCGCGTACAGCAAAATAGCGTCGACAGCGGCCGCGTCCCGGCCTCGCTGCTCCCTGAAAATAAAAATCACGCGCTCAATCGCCACTCCCAAAGAAATAATCGAAGCCAATAACAGCGGCCACATGATCGGCCCGCCCTTATGAAATAATTCCAACATATCCTCCTCCTAAACGTTGATGAAAATTAAGCGGTTGGCCCGCGCCGCTTCCACAAAAAAAGCCCCGTCAATAATAAAAGAAGTAGTCCCGTGCCGGGAATCGCCACCAACTCCTTTTTCGTTCCAAAAAATTCAAGCCGGTGTATTTTCATGACCCAGTTGTGGAATTCACGTCCGGCGCTTGCCTTGGGCTCCGAAACCGCTCCGGTCTCGGCATCCACCCAAATTTCTTTGAGTCCTTTTTTTGAGCCTTTGTTCACGAAATAGACTAATCTTCCAGATTCGGGCTCGGGTCGAAGAGTGATGCTTTTAATGCGCTCCCCTTCTCCCACAGACACCGCGCGAATCACATCAACAATCGGGATATAATTTCTTTTATCATCAATCATCGCCGCATTTTTAGAGGGCGGAGGCGTTTTTAAATAAAGATAAGGCGCGTAAGCCCATAAAAGCCCCGTCACAGCGGTCGCCGCCAAAAAAGGCGCGAAACAAATCCCGATCATTCGGTGTATTTTTCTCATTCGATTAAAATTTAAACCTTAGGGTTGCCAACATTGAAAAAGGATCCCCGGGAAGCGCCCCCGAATTAACGCCGTTTCTATAATAAGTGACGTCCGTTACATTCGTGACATTCAACTGCGCCTCCCAACGATCGGTGCGATAAAAAAATACGAGATCCCCCACCGTGTAACGAGGCACGCTGGATGTATTGTTTTGATTGATAAAAATATTCCCTTTATAAGTCAGGCCGCCGCCAAAACCAAAACCTTTGAGCGGTCCGTTTTGCAATTCATACGTCGTCCAAAAACCAGCGGAATGCGCCGGGATACCCGTCGGTCGATTTCCATTCACAGCCGGCGCGACACCGGGCACATTCACAAGCTCCGCGTCCTGATAAGAATAATTGGCGTAGAACTTCCAGCCTTGAGCCAACTCTCCGTCGATATCGACATCGATGCCTTGGGTTTTTTGTTCACCGACAGGAACTGATTCGGTTCCGATCGTCACCAGAAAATCCTGACGCGTTACATCAAAGAGCGCCAAATTAACATTCCATTTGTCTTCAAAAAAACTAGTCTTGTTGCCGATTTCATATTGAACCGCGCTTTCCGGTTGATTTAAAGGCGCGGTGGACTCCGTCGTGAGAATCGCCTGTTTACTGCTCGAAACCCCGATATAAAAAGAAGTTTCGTGGATCGGTTGATAAACCAATCCGGCCTGACCACTCAAGGCATCGTCCTGTCTGTCTTCTTCGACGTTATTGAGATGGCTCTGCACATCCGTGTCAAAACGATCCACACGGCCACCCAAACGAATCTTCAACTGCTCGGTCAACTCCACTTGATCCTGCGCGTACAAAGACAGATAAAGCGCTTGGATGTCCCGGTCAAAATTAGGCACGAAGTTGAGCGCGCTTTTACTGGTTTCAGGAATCACGGGATCAAATACATTGGTGATATTTGGCAAAGCGGCTATCGATCGCACCGCGCTCATGTCGTGATACTGAAGCTCAAAACCGGTCAAGAGCTTGTGTGCGAAACTTCCTGTTTCAAAATCAAAAACGGGTTCGATTTGATACAGATAATCCGTCACCTGATCCGTCTGCTCCCGAAGACTTCTTCCCGTCATCGTGGAACTATTCGCGGTAATAGTCCCGCCGCCATTCCTTAGCAGATAAAGATCGCGATCCAAAACAACAAAATTATTTCTTAAAAGAAGATGGTCGCTAGCTCTGTATTCGTCCGTCAAAGCGAAGCGCAGTACCTGTTGATCCGTGTTTGAAAACGGCGTGTAGTATTTCTTGTCGCGGGAAACATTCAAAAGCGCGTTGGACTGCGTAAGGCTGGTGCCACGAAACGGAATGCCGTTGGTATCGCTGACAAGCTCGATATCGCGGTAATCAAAATCGATCGTCAGATCATGATCTTGGTCAACTTTCCAAAGAATCGTAGGCAACACTTCGGTCATTTCCTTATTGAGACCCCTAAATCCATCGGTCGTAAAATAATTTCCGTTAAAACGATAAAGCAAATTGTCGCCGCCAATAGGACCCGTCAAATCGGCTGTGGTTTGATAGGTGTCGAAACTTCCGGCGCTTTGGCTAAACTCATAACGTGGAGAACTTTGAGGAACTTTGCTGACCAGATTGACAGAGCCACCCGGAGAACCACTGCCGTACAACGCCGAGCCGGGTCCTTTCAACACTTCCACCTGTTCCACATCCACCAGCGAGCGCGCATAGCCGTTCACCGTCGAACCGTCGGGAGCGCCGTCTCTCAAAAAATTCATATTGAGCCCGCGAATCAGATAATTATTAAAAAAACCATAATTGGAGCTGCTGCTTTGTGTGACACCGCTGACATTTTTAATCGACGAGTCCATATTCGCGGAAGAACCCTGTTCTCGGATCACGGATTGGGGAATCACGGCAATCGACGCGGGAATATCCCGGATCGGCGTGCTGGTCTTGGTCGCCGTGGAGGCGTTTTTAGTAGAAGCTGTCACCACCACTTCTTTGAGTGTGGTTACGGAATTATCGGCGGCATAGGCTGGCACCGAAGAAGCGGTCAAAATTAAAGCATAAACCAGGCTTAACTGTTTTTTATTTGCAACTAAACGCAATACCATAAGTCACTTCCTCTATTTATTTTTATTTCCTTCATTGAGACTCATTCTCAAGTATTCTCCAAAAAAGTTCTCAATCCAGAGTTTGGATTGAGAATTAATCTCAATTGAGAGGATATCTCAATAGAGGAAGTCCGTCAAGAAATTAATTAACTCTTAAGCCCTCGTTCCGCACGCAAAATATGGCTGATCTTGGCGGATTGAAGCTGAATGTGACAATAACCGCCCGGATTTTTTTGTAAATACTTCTGGTGGTATTCTTCCGCGCGGTAAAATTCTTTGGCGGCGGCAATCTCTGTTTTGATGGGAAATTTCAACACGCCGGACTTGTCTAAAAGCGCCTTTGACTTTTCAGCAGCGGTTTTTTGCTCGGGTGTGTAGTAAAAAATAACGGAACGGTATTGAGTCCCGACATCATTCCCCTGTCGATTGAGCGTGGTCGGGTCATGATGCGTCCAAAAAAACTCAAGCAAATCTTCATAGCTTATTTTGGAGGGGTCATACACCACTTCAATCGCCTCCGCGTGACCCGTGCGCCCGCTACAAACCTGCTCATAACTGGGATTGGGCACCGTACCGCCCGTGTAACCCACGGCCGTTGAGACCACGCCGTCGAGTTCTCCGAAAACTTTTTCTACTCCCCAAAAACAACCAGCGCCGAACGCCGCTTTTTCCAATTTTTGATTCATGATTTCGCTCCATGCGGGCATTGTAAACAAAGTGGCCGCTATTAAAAAAATGAAAATCCGTCGAACCTTCATTATAAAAGCTTCCGGAGACTTGTCTTTAGTTTTTCCATGGCCTCAGCGTCATTGGCGTCATAATAACCCCGCACTCTGCTTTTGACATCCATCAAAACAAAATAATTGCTATGCATGTCGGGAGAATCCATTTGGCTGAGTTTGAGGCCGACCGCCACCTGATTCAACGCTTCTTTTTTCCCCGTCACAAAAAACCACCGGTTCGTATCCGCTTCATACCAAGAAGCGTAGGTCGATAACACTTCCGCCGTGTCATATTCTGGATCACTGGTAAACGACACAAAAACAGCTCCGGGAAAGGCTTTGGAAAGCTCTTTCATCTTTAAACTCATCATGGGGCACTGGCCGGCGCAACGCGTAAAAATAAAATCCGCCACCCAAACCTTGCCCTTCAAATCAGAAGAGTTCAGCGTTTTGCCGCTTCGCTCCGTCAGGCTGAATGTCGGCGCTTGACCCTCCACGGGCAGTGCCGTCCCCCGCCCCAAATAACCCATGTCATACAATTTGTAGCTGATAAGAATAAGTAGTCCGCCAAAGAGTCCGGCGATCAGCAGCATTAAAAGATTCGTGGAAATCGGTGATTTTTTTGACATGGCTAGGCTCTTAAGAAAATCTCGCGTGTTGTATCCGGTTTAAACTTTCTTCTTTATGTATTCTTTCGTCAAGACCGATATTTCTGAAAAGATCCGCCAGGGTATCAAATTCCCCGTAATCTTTTTTGAAATCACTTTCAAATCTTTCCTTTTCAAAAGAAGGATTGTCCCGGACAAATTCCATGTATTCGTGCTCCGCGTGATCCTCAAAATCAGCATTGAGCGCGTAACTCCATGCCGGCTTCATCACATAAAGCAGCCAACTCACATGATAATACGCAAACGCGACCACCTGCGGTAAAAAACGGTAGAGGAAAAAATTCTCTTTGGCTTGTTTTTCCTGGACTATTTCTTCCAAGATCAGTAAATGCCACTGCTCGTTATCCTGCTGACTCCTTGATTCTTTCACAAAATCAAAAACCCGGCGGGCAAAGTGAGGTTTGCCATACGTGTGCGTCATCGCGATATAAGCCACATGCTCCCAAGCTTGATAAGGAACGCGGGCAATCACTTCCAAAACTTTAAATTTGGAGAGAGTTCTTTTTTGTCCGTAAAACACATCCATAAAAAGAAACAGAAGCTTCGCCAAAAGTCCGTAGCGCCTCCGGGGAGAACTTAGCGTTTTTTCCTGTTCAGATTTTAATTCCAAATGCGTTTTTGTCATGGTTTTGAAGAAATCAATTTTAGTTTGGCGGCTCTTGTCAGACGCTTGATCCGGATTTCACGTTTTAACGCGGCGGAACGGTTCTTGGCGTTTTCCTGATACGCCAGCCGAACCGGCGGGTTGTAACTGGTGTAACGCGCGGATTTTTGAAGATGCTCTTGAAAGCGTCTTTTTACATCCGTGGTGATGCCTGTATACAACGAACCGTTCTTACATTCTAAAATATAAACAAACCACCGACTTCGCGTGCGTTTTTTCAAAATATTTATTGGGCGGTTTTTAAAATCATGCTGGATAAATTAAAATAAACCATAAGCGCCTGAATATCGCAAATGGCCAATACCAGCGGCCCGGACGCAATTGCCGGATCAATTTTAAAGCGTTTAAAAATAAGTGGCAATGCCAAACCAATGAGCGCGGACAACCCGATAGACAAAGTCATAGAACTTGCCAGGGCGATTCCTATCAGGTGATTGGCTTTCCAAAAAGAGCCGGCGATGCCCACCACCATCCCGCAGACAACGCCGATAAAAATCCCAGCGGCGGCTTCGCGAAAAAATAGCCGCGTCAGAGAGCCTAGTGAAATATTTCCTGTCGCCAAATTCCGAACAACCATCGTAGCGCCTTGAACACCGATGCTTTCGGAAATTCCTAATACCATCGGCACAAAAAGAAAGAGCGCAGCGACCGTCGCTAAATCATTTTCAAAAAACCCGGAGATCAAGGCGCAAATCAGGCCGCTGACAATATTCACCGAAAGCCACGGAAGCCTGAGGCTTACGATTTTAAACACCGAGCCGGCTTTGATTTCTTCGGCGCTAGTACCGACGATTTTGGCGATATCCTCTTCGGCCTCGTGCTCAAAAATTTGAAGCGCGGTGTCCGCATTGACGACCCCGACAAGTTTCTGTGCGGCGTCAACCACTGGAAGTCCCAAATAACGATGGCGTTGCAAAAGCTTCGCCACATCCAGCTGGGACATACCCGTCTCCACTTGAACCACCGGACTTTTTAAAATTTCACGAATAGGCCTGGAATCTGTATGAAAAACCAAATCGCGCACCTGGATGACTCCCTCCAGTCGGCGATTTTGATCCACCACATAAATATAGGAAACCTTTCCCTTTTTGTGCGGCGGCAATGCTTGGAGATATTTCCGGACATCCTCAATCTTGGAATCCAGCGGAACCGAAAGATATTCTTTGGCCATCAAAGCACCGGCGGTGCCGGATTTGTAGGAGAGAATTTCTAGGAGGGGCTTTGATTTTTCTTCCGGAAGCTCAGTGATGACTTTCTTGCGGAAATCCTCGGGAAGATTTCTTAGAAGATCAGCAGCGACATCGGTGCCAAGCTGGCACACCACATCGACCATGTAGGCCACACCCAATATTTCGGCGGCGTCGGCGGCATCTCCGGCCGGCTGAGCTGCAAAATCAGAAGCGGCTTGAGTGACATCAAACCGGACGAGTTGCTTCCATTTTTCGATGTCACTCAGCCGCTTCATGGGTAATTAGCTTTTATTTAATTTTGTAAACTTCGCGCCTTCCAATGTCAGGTTATACATCAACCCTTTTTGCCCGAAAATAAAAGCAAGAATGGGTTCTTTGAGATTAGAGCTGTCCATCGCGCCGCCAGCGCCAACCTTGACCACGGCAATAGAGGCATCCACCCCGGCCTTCCAACCGGAACTAGCCTGGAAATTTTTGAGCGCCTCGTCCTGCATAAAAATAACAATGATGGATTTTTTCTGCGCGCCCAACTGAAAGCCCAAGGAAGCGGCGGCGGTGCTGTAATAATCGACCGTCTTTCCTTTAAAAATCAATCCATTGGTTCTTAGCGAGCCTTCCCCATACTCGCCGCCAATGCCAATACCCGCTTTGATGACACTTGGGAAAATCAAAACACCCTTGGCTTTATTGACTAGCTCTTTTCCGCCTTTGACTTCGTCATAAAAATGTTCGAGCGCCTTATCGGCATTCATGTCGATTTCTTCGGCCGTGGCTGCCCAAACTTTCTGCCCGGCTAAACCTAAAAATAAAAAGGAAATTAAAAATCCCACGAGAACTTTTCTCGATGTGTTATGTGATCTCATACAGAGAACTCCTTTTTTAGTCGTGACGGTTTCTTTGAATTTAAGAATAAAAAGTCCCGCCCTTTTTGGCGAGCTCACGAAGATAAGCACTGGGTTCAAAACGTTTGGCGTCCACCTGATTTTGAAAACGCTCAAGATCCTTCACAATATTGGCCAAGCCCACCGAGTCGGCGTAACGCAAGAGTCCTCCACGAAATGGCGGAAACCCTGTGCCCATAATCATTCCGATATCCACGGTCGCGGCGCTATCAATGACTTTTTCTTCCAAGCAGCGCGCGGCCTCATTAATCATGATGTAAATCATGCGTTTCCGGGCGTCTTCGGCGGCCACTTTTTTGGTGCTAAAATTTAATTTTACTTCCGGGTTCGCGAATTTTTGCCGGCCTTTATAAACATAAAATCCTTTTCCTGATTTTTTTCCGAGAAGTCCCTGTTTTTTAACTACCTCCAGGATGGACGCGACCTTCATGCGGTCGCCAAACGCCTCCTGCAAGATGTGCGCGACTTTATAACCGACATCAATGCCTACTTGATCCGCCAATTCAATTGGTCCCATCGGCATGCCAAACTTTTCAGCAAGAGTGTCGATCTCAAACGGCGAAATACCGTCTTCCAAAAGATAAGCCGCCTCATTCAAATACGGGAGCAGTAAACGGTTCACTAAAAATCCAGGCTTATCCTCCACCACGATGACGGTTTTTCCAAGACGCCGTGAGAAAAGAATCGTTTTTTCGAGAGTCTCCGCCGAAGTTTTGGCCGCGCGAATCACTTCGACCAGCGGCATGCGATTGACAGGATTAAAAAAATGCAGACCCACCACGCGCTCAGGATAACGGCAGCTCTCCGCCATCTTGGTCACTGAAAGCGAAGAGGTGTTAGACGCCAAAATGACCTCGGGGCTGGTCAAATCCCCCAGCTCATGAAATACTTTTTGTTTAATGCCCAGATCTTCCACCACCGCCTCAATCACCATCCCGGAATTTTTAAGTCCCGAATTATCGAGGCTGGTGGAGATAAGCCCCATCTTATTTTCAAGTTCGTGTTTTTTAATTTTTCTTTTCTTAAGCGCGCTTTTGTAAATGCCCATCGCTTCTTTTAAAGCACCGGCCAGCGCTTTTTCATTCAAATCCTTCACACGCACCGGGATATCGCGATAACTCACTAGCTGCGCGATGCCGCCGCCCATCACCCCCGCACCTACCACCCCGCATTTTTGAATGCCATCGGCCGCAACAGCGCTGTCTGTCCAACGAAATTTTTTGTATTTTTCGCTCAAGAAAAAAACTTTAATGAGATTTTTAGAGACCTCGGTCGTTCCTAAATTAGAAAAATGCTCACTCTCCAAGCGATAAACCGCAGCGCCTTTTCGTCCGACCGTTTTTGAGATCAGTTTGATGATTTCTAGCGGCGCCGGATAAACGCCTTTGGTTTTTTTGAGCACGTCTTTCTTGGCTTTGGAAAAAACGATGGCTCGACCGATAAACGTATCTTCCAAAAACCAAGTCATCGCGTCTTTCTTAGCGCGGCGCGAAAAACCTCCGCGCTTGACCACCATCTGGGCAAAACGCTTGGCATCTTCCAAAAGTGTTTTCTCAGGATACAGGTGATCCACCATTTTGTTTTTCAACGCATCCTCGGCGGACACGATACGTCCCGCCAAAATCATAGGCAAGGCTTTCAAAAGACCGATGCGGCGTGGCAAGCGAATGCTGCCCCCAAAGCCCGGCAAAATCCCCAGATTTACTTCAGGCAAACCAATTTTCACATTGTTTGAAAAACAGGCCAGCCGGTAACGGCAAGCCAGTGCCAACTCGTAGCCGCCCCCCAAACAAGCGCCATTGATCACACAAATCGTGGGAATTTTCAAATCTTCCAGTTTTTGAAAAATCTTTTTCCCCTGCTCGGCTTTTTCGAACGCATCTTTTTTGACTTGAATGCCTTCAATTTCTTTAATATCAGCACCGGCGATAAAAATACGGTTTTTGGCGCTAGTCACTAGAAGCGCTTTAAGAGCTTGATTGGAGGCAATTTCATCCAGAATGGTATCGAGGGCTTTCAAACGTTCCGAGGTGAGAATATTGACTTCGGTATCCGGACAATCAAAAACTAAATTACCGATCCCGTTTTCAACCAAAAGCTTCCAAGCGTTAGGCATCAGTTTCTTTCCAGCAAAATCCCGCCGCCCTGTCCGCCGCCGATACAAAGAGATACCAGCCCGCGTTTGAGACCGCGACGTTTCATTTCTTTAAGACAGGTTAAAACCAGTCTCGCGCCGGTGACACCCACCGGATGCCCTAAAGCGATCCCGCCGCCATTCACATTGAGAATGTCCGGATTGATTTGACCGATCGCTTGGCCACCGGGAAAATTTTCTTCAGCAAATTTTTTAGAAGCTAGGGCATCACAGCTAGCCAACACTTGCGCCGCAAAAGCTTCATTGATTTCAAAAAGATCGATATCTTTTAATGCCAATCCCGCTTTTCTTAAAATTCTTTCAATGACAAAAGCAGGTCCCATCCCCATCTCGCTCGGCTCAAGACCCACATAATCGTATGCCGCGATGGTTCCGAGAATCTCATATCCCAAACTCTGTGCTTTGGACTCTTCCATGAGTAGCAGGGCGCAAGCGCCATCGGTAATCTGGGAAGAATTGCCCGCTGTGACTGTGCCGCTGCGTTTGTCGAACACAGGTTTCAGTTTAGCCAACTGTTCCATCGTGAGATTTTCACGAACGCCGTTGTCATCAGTGGCGGAAATATCAAACTTGGGAGGAATAAAAACGCTCATCATCTCTTCTCTGAGCTTTTGACGGGAAGCGACCACACGCTTGTGACTTTCCAGCGCGAAAGCATCCTGACGTTCGCGGGAAATGGCAAATTTTTTAGCGACCACTTCCGCGGTCTGCCCCATATTGAGCCCGCAGGTAGGATCGGTGAGCGCTAAAGACAGTGCCGCGACCGGCGCAAAATGTTTCGGACGAAATCCGGAAATAACGGCAAGTTTTTCCATCAATGTTTTCGCGCGCTGGAGTTTCATAAACATCCCCGCCGCTTCTTTGGAAAAAACTAGCGGCGCGTTCGACATGGACTCCGCGCCTCCGGCAATCACAATGTCGTCAAAACCAAGGCTAATCTTTTCAAACGCGCTGGTCACCGCTTCAAAACCGGAAGCGCAATTGCGATTGACCGTATACGCGCGTTTATTTTTAGGAATTCCCGCTTGAAGACTGATCACGCGCGCAACATTGGCCGCGTCAATCGGTTGACCCACACAACCGATAATCACTTCATCGATCAAATTGGGGTCAATTTCCGTGCGTTGTAAAAGCTCGGTCACGCAAAGCGTGCCCAGTTTCTGCGCTGGCATCCGGTCAAAAAGCGACCAAGCCTTGATGAAGGGAGTTCGTACGCCGTTAACAACCGCTATTTTTTTCATAAAATTGTTATTTCTAATCTACATGAAGCATCAATCTTGAGCAATCGAATTCCCACTAAAAAATTTCCTGGCGCCGTTCAAGAATTGTCTTGGATATGGAAAGCATGGAGCACCCGGTGCATGATAGGCACGAGAATAATTCCCATGGCGGCAATCACGACAAGTCCGCTGAATAGCGCGTAAACAGACGCAAAAATTTTTGCATTGGTGGCGGTAAGTGTGTCCACCGGGCCCATGCCGCCCAAAATCATTGACGCGTTGAGAAGAGAGTCCACCCAGCTAAGATTGGCCAGCCAATGATAGCCGGATATGCCGATAAACAACACCGCCAAGAGCAATAAAAGAACAAGGCTCGCGTGAAAAACCATTCGCTTGGCAAAAACAGAAACGGGTACTAATTTTTGATGTTTTCGCTCGAACATGTTCAAAGCCCCTTAGGGTTGTGCTAAAGTATTATAACACAAGAGGTAAACCACTCTCATGCTCCTGGCTTTCCACAAACCTTACGGCGTTTTATCCCAATTTACAAAAGAAGAACCAGAACATCACACGCTGGCTGAGTTTGGATTCCCCAAAAACGTTTACCCCATCGGCCGCCTAGACTGGGACAGCGAGGGGCTTCTTCTTTTAAGCGATGAGAAGAAATGGAATGATCTTTTGCTAAATCCACAGCACGGACACGAACGTACTTATCATGCCCAAGTGGAAGGCATCGCCACCGCCGAAGCCGTGGAAAAACTCAAAAAAGGCGTGCTAATTCAAGGCCGCAAAACATTACCCTGCCACGCGAAACTCTTAGGCGAACCGGATT
Source organism: Candidatus Omnitrophota bacterium (assembly GCA_023247915.1). GTDB lineage: Bacteria > Omnitrophota > Gorgyraeia > 2-02-FULL-51-18 > 2-02-FULL-51-18 > JAHFFN01. The sequence continues at coordinate 14,314 of JAHFFN010000010.1, read as the reverse complement.
ATCCGCCACGAAAACCCCCGATTCGCTTTCGCCTTTCGGTACCGACAAGCTGGGTGGAATTAAAATTGACGGAAGGGAAAAACCGTCAAGTGCGGCGCATGACGGCGGCAGTAGGTTTTCCCACGCTGCGTTTAATCCGCACTTCCATCGGAAATTGGCAGTTGGGCGATTTGCCTTTAGGAAAATGGCGGACGCTTAATACGCCATCTTAACGGCCACAGCCCCCGGCTTATCCTCTTTCGAAGTCTCGGCTTCGGGCTCGTTTTGGCCTTGAGTCGTCGCGGGAACCCCAGTCACGATCGTGGCACCGTTTCCCAAATCTTTCACCACTTCCTCACCACCCTCGCTTTGTTTGACGGAGTCCAGAGCATTCCCCTTTTGAATGCGCAATTCAGGAGACGTAGCATTGCGACAGCCCACACACATAAAAACCGCCAAAGCGGCAATCCATAGCTTTTTCATCGGAGCTCTCCTTTTTTTAAAATTAAAAAATTAACTCTTGTGCGCCAAAACTCCGCATTCGGACAGATGACGGTGAATCAAATCCAGCGAAACTTTATCCGCCACCGGCGTTTGCCCGAGTGCCTCATTCAAATAATCACGGCCACGTTGAGTGTCAGGTGTCCGGCAATACGCCGTTCCCAAGGTGTCTAAAATATCAAAATGTCGTTCGGCACCGTTTTTAAAAGCTGTTTGGAGCACCTCAATCGCCTCCGAGGCTCGGCCTTCTTCCAGATAAATCCACGCAAGATTGTTTCCCGCCGGCCCCCAACCCGGTTTTTCTTTTAAAAGCGCCTCATAAATTATTTTGGCTTCCTGCACACGATTTGATTTTAAATAAATGTTTCCCAAATTAAATCGCGCGGTTTGATTGGCCGGATTTTTTTCTAAAATACGCAAATACCATTTTTCAGCGAGATCTTGTTTTCCAAAACGCTCCGCATACAGCGCCAGATCTTCCGCGGCGCTCTCCGGCAGCTCCCAATCCACGCGTTCTGGAGGACAGAGAATCAAACACCAATTTCCCGAGGGCTTCCAACGTGATGCCAGTGCGCCATAATCAATCACGTAGGTTTCAGGTTCGCCAGTGTTGGCATAAAATACCCGTTCTTGATCGCTAAAACCTTTTAGAACCACAAAATGATACGTCGGCACCCACAGAATGCCGGTTTTAATCATGACAATCGGAGGAATTTTTCTAAGAACCCATGTTTTTAATTCCCCCAGTGAATTCTCCCCTTCCGGCACCGCAAGAATTTGAGTCCAAAATCCGCGAGATCTGGCAAACTCCGCAAGGGTGAAATCTAACACGCCATGAGAACCAGGCTTATAAAGAGCGGTTGTGATTTCAGCGGCATCGGTGGGATTCCCCCAATAATGAAACACCGATTCCATGGCGGCGGGACCGCATTGATACGCTTTTTGAGCGACCGGGGGGACGCCCTCGATCAGATGGATGCTCCCGATGCCTTTTTCCGCGGGCGGCGGACGACGATAACTCATCGACGCACATCCCGAGGAAAAAAGAATCAAAAAAACAAGAGCGCTTATCTTTAAATAGCCGTTCAGTTTACTTACGCCTTTGAGACGACTACTTTTTTATCCGACACTCGGAGAATCAAAACAACCAAGAGCGTGATAATTAAAAGCGCGATGATGACTCCAAGCGCACCATCCCCGGCGGCTTTGACCGCATCGGCTCTTTGAGCCACTTGCGTCAGCTGAGAATCATCAAGCTTCGTCAGAGAACTACGAACATCCTGCTCATTGAGCTTCATGAGCTGAAGATGCAGGCGAGCTTCCGGACGGGACAAAACATCCATGATTTTATTGATTTGATATTCTCGCGCAGCAGAGGGTGCCAAGGATGCGAGGGACTGAGTCGGAAACGCGAAACCGTTCGTAGGGCATACCCCTAGAAACACAGCCCATAACGCCATTGCCAGAACAAGCCTGCGATTCAACAGGAATTTTCTCATGACTGTCTCCTTTAATTTACTTCTTTAAAGTACACAAGAAGTCATTAAAGAAAGATTAAAACAAAATTAAAAAAATTTAATGTGGGATTAAGACTTGTCCAGACTCCACTTGCCGCCGCCATGGCAGGCGATAGAGAGAAAGACAAAGCAATAAATGACGGCCAATTCTCCCTCGTTAATCGCGGGAAAGAAATGAGAGCCAAGTTGGAGTTTCCAATGAAATTGAAAATACGCCACCGCCATCGTGCCGCTGGCCAGAAAAGCCGCCCAACGTGTTTGCAGACCGACCATCACCAAAAGACCGCCGACAAGCTCGATGATTCCGCCAAACCACATTTGAGATCCTATCGCCGGCTGGAAATCACTCAAAATCCCGAGGATTTTTTGAGCGCCATGAAATGAAAACATGAGTCCGGTCATAATGCGTAAGAGGGCATAAGCTTCCCCGCTGTATTTGGCAAGCTGTTTCATACAAGGACCTCCTTTTTATGTTTTTTTAACCTTGAGCCCACAACACGAAGCGGTGGGAAGTTTGACTGTAAAAGTAGTTCCCTTCCCCAAGCGATTCTCCGCTGAGATGCTTCCAGAGTGCGACTTCGTAATGGATTGAGCGATTTTGAAGCTCAGTCCATTGCCAGCAACAGCCTCCGCGCCCGCGCCCGTGTCCGACACTGAAATCAAAATATTCCCGCCGTCACGGCGCATATGCATCCGAATTTTTCCGTAAGCCGGTGTAAACTTGATGGCGTTCTTAACCAAATCAAAAAATAATCTTCTCAGATGCGCTTTGTCCCCAAGAAATAAGCAGGTCTCTTTAGGAAAATCCGATTCCACCGTGATTTTTTTCTCGCCTGCCAATAAACGGGCAGCCTCTTCTATTTCCTTTAAAAAATCTACTAGATCAAATTTTTCAAATTTTAAAATCTGCGGCTGATGATCCAGCCGGGTTAATAGAAGAAGATCTTCGATGATTTTAGCCATACGAGAAATTTCTTGTAGGTTGCCCTCAAGAACTTTTCGGTATTCTTCCGGAGTCTGCTCCAAACGCAGAGCCAACTCCGATTCTCCTCGCAAAATCGCCAAAGGGGTTTTTAATTCGTGCGACATGTGGGAACTAAACTCGGCAATATCCTGGGAGGATTTCTGAAGACGGAGCTTCATTTGATGGAGGGAGCCCGCCATCAAAACAAGCGCGATTACTAAAAGGATAGCAATCAACACGATCATGGTCATGACCACTCGCTATTCTTTTAAGGTGTAGCCGGTGCCTCGAATCGAATGGATCAGCTGCTTTTTGAATCCTTTGTCAATTTTGCCACGCAAATGATTGATATAAACATCCACGACATTAGAAAAACTGTCAAAATCCTCATTCCACACATGCTCCGAAATCATGGTGCGGGTCACCACCTGATCCGAATGAATCATCAGATACTCCAGGAGCGCGTATTCCTTGCTTGTCAGAGGAATGTCTTTTCCAGCGCGCTTGACCCGGTGCTTCAGTTGATCCAATTCGAGATCCGCCACTTTTAAATCGGAGCTCTTTTGAGAATTTTTCCGGCGAAGCAAAGCCGCCACACGCGCCAAAAGCTCTTCAAATTCAAACGGCTTGGTCAAATAATCATCAGCCCCACCGCCAAGACCACGCACCTTATCAGACACTTTGTCTTTGGCGGTCAAAATTAGGATCGGCACGTCGCTTTTTTTCTTGCGGATTTCCAGGCACAACGAAAAACCGTCTTTCTCGGGAAGCATCACGTCCAAAATAATCAAATCATAATCGTTGACGCTCGCTAGAACACTGCCGGCGCCGCCATCATGAGCCACATCCACCACATAATGCTGTTCTTTGAGCCCGCGCTCAATAAAACTGGCTATTTTTTTCTCATCTTCTACAAGTAAAATTCGCATCGTTTGATTCTACTCCAGTATTAAGCAATGTCAACCGGAAGACTTGAATTTATTCTCCCGGGGAAGCACTCTTCGTATTCTCGAAAGGAGCATTTCCGTTCCTTCCGCTTTGTCGTGATAACTGTCCGCGTTGTCAATCACGCGGCGCTGATCGTCCAAGGGATAGACGCTTGTCACAATCACTTTGGCGCGGGGACTGTGCAATTTGATTAGATCAAAAAAAGCATCCCCGCCGATCACAGGCATGCGAATATCCAATAAAATCAAATCAATGTCCGAATGCTGAAGAAGCATCAGACTTGCTTCTTCTCCGTTCTCCGCTTGAAAAACATCAAAGGATTCGAGGCGAAGCAAGTGTTTGTACATATTTCTGACTTTTTCTTCATCGTCCACCACCAGCGCTTTCATAGTTTTTTTAAAAACGTTTTTACATCCCCAGGGGATTTTAGATAATAATCCGCGGCGGATGATTTCAAGCGCCCCACATGAATATTAAGCCCACCTCTTTTTTTTAGCGCTTTGAACATGTCTTCATCCGTCTTGTCATCTCCAATCGCGATCGGGATGGCGCGATGGTTTTTTTGGAGAAGATGCGACACCGTTTCACCTTTTCCCCAATAAATGCCCGGACGAACTTCCACTACTTTTTTACCTTCGATCCATACAATCGGGTAGTGTTTGTACTTTTCCCGGAAAAAATGAACGAGTTCCCTAAAAACCGCTCCCTCCCCCTTCGGAAGATTTTTAAAATGGATACTCAGGGTAAATTTTTTGTCTTCCACCCAAACACCCGGATAAGTTGTGAAAGCCATTTCAAATTTACGAGACATGACGGAAATAAAATGCTTTAACTTTCTCGCTTTCTTGGCCTTAATAGGCAACGCCACGCCATTCCCCTTGATCTCAAGCCCGTGATTGCCAGCCAAAATAACATTTTTCAATTTAAAATGAGCATGCAGTTCTTTTAAAGCCCGGCCGCTGATAATCACCACACGATTTTGGCCGTTTTTAGACAAGTCTTCGATTATTTTTTTTATTTCCGGATCCAACGTTACTTCCTCCGGTGTTTTGACGACAGAAATCAACGTTCCATCAAAATCTAAAAAAATGATCTTTTTTCTTTTGGAAGAAAGGAGTTCGTTGACTTTTTTTTGGTCTTTCCACAGATATCTCATCAACATTCCTTTTTCTTGAGCATTCCTGTGCCTACTTCTGGCTCAAGTATAAGGAAAAAGCCGTTAACGAAAGATTAAATTAGAATTAATTTTTTTTAATGTGCGGATTAAATTAACGTGGAGTGCTCAAACCAATATTTCGAAAGCGTCTGCGCCATTTCGCGGAGCTCTTTATAGCCGGCGGGTTTTCTGATGAAGGAATTACCTCCCAATTCATACGCGGTCATCACGTCTTTTTTATTCATGGAATTAGAAAGCACCACGACAGGAATATATCGCAGCGATTCGTGATTCCGGATTTGTCTCAGCACTTCCTCTCCGTTTAACTTTGGCATATTTAAATCAAGCAGGATTAAAAGCGGCTTCTCCGCGTCTTTAAAATTACCTTGTTGCGTCAAATAATTGATCGCTTCCTCGCCGTCTCTAACCCATTGCAATTCAATATCCGAGGAAAATTCTTTAAAGATGCCCCTCAAAATCAGAAAATCATCCTCATCATCGTCGATAAATAAAATTATTTTTTTATTTTGGATGGCCATTCGATCGACTCCACGTTGGAAGCGCTGTCACGCGTCAGATTATCGATAAACTCTTTCATTCGTTTCCCTGCTTCATACATTCTTAGCAAATAATCTTTCTCCTCTTCCCCGATGGATTTGATTTTTTCCACAAGAAATTCACTGATAGTGATCATCTTGCTCACCGGCTGACGTAAATCATGGGAGACGGTATAGATAAACTGACGCAGTTCTTTCTCCGCTCGGCGCATCTGGGTAATGTCTTGAATGGCCAGTAAAATTGATTTACTTCCGTCATCATCCATCTGAGAATGCGCACTAAAAAGAAGCTCTTTGTGGCCTACCCCAGGAAAATCCGACTCCAGAGGACAGTCTGAGAGCTCTCCATCCAAAAGCTCGTGAAGTTTTGGATAATTCCACAGCCCTCCTTGCAAATCAAAAATAAGAACACCAAGAACGTCCTGGGGACGAATTTTAAACGTTTCGTAAAAATACCGGCTGGCGGCTCGAATCCTAAAATCGGCATCCAAAATAAGAAAAGGTTCGTGAATCATTTCCAAAATCGCCTCGGAGCAATCCTTGCTTTTTTTAGCGGGCGGGTGGTTATTGTTCACGGAATATGTTCCGCGTTGCACGTGTCCGGATGTGACTCTAAAAGAGCTTTAATTTTTGAGATCAGTCGAACGCATCCTTCTGATTTGTCAAAATAATTTTTGGCGCCATCTATCATTCTTTTTTGAACAGAGATCGAGTAGCAACTGAAAATAATGATTTTCGCGGTTGGATGAAAATGTTGTAACGCCGAGATCAGCACATTCCCCGAAACAACAGGCATTTGAATATCGAGTAAAATCACGTCGATTGGTTCTTCGATAAAATTTAACAACGCGTGCTCGCCATTCCAGGACTCGAGCACTTCAAACCCTTCCTGGCGTAAAAAACGCACATAAACCTTCCGAAGAACGGCGTCATCATCCACCAAAAGAATTTTAGGCATAAAATAGTCGATGAATCCTTACGAGTTTGAGGTGGACGATAATTCCTCGGCGCCGACATCCAGACCGAGTTTTTGATAAAGAGGCAGTGTCACAATAAATACCGACCCTTCGTCAGGCTTGCTATGAGCGGTGATCCTGCCTCCATGCTGATCAACGATCTTTTGGCAAATAGACAAGCCGATACCACTGCCTTCATACTCATGCTTGCCGTGGAGACGTTGAAATAGTTTGAAAATACGGTCGACATACTTTTCCTCGAAACCAATGCCGTTGTCCCGCACAGAGATATCCACAAAATCACCATTCGATTCGCTAGAAATAACAATAGAGGGCTTCTCTTCTTTTTTGGAAAACTTGATGGCGTTCAAGATGAGATTTTGAAACAGGTGCCGGATCTGAGATTTATTAGCCGTTATCGCTGGCAAGTCTCTGATTTCTATTTTGGCGTTTTCCTGTTTGATTTTAATTTCCAGATCCGACAATATTTCAAGCAGAACTTCTTTGAGATCTATTTTTTCAAATGTCATTTCCTTCGAGCTGATTTTTGAAAAAACAAGCAGTTCTTCGATCACCGTTTTCATGCGGATACTGGCCTTGCACATTCGAGAAAGATAATCTTTGTCCGTCTCATTTAAATTCTCACCCAAATCCTCCATAAGATGTTCGCCAAAAATAATAATTTTTCTAAGGGGTTCCTGTAAATCATGGGAAGCGACATAGGCAAATTGCTCAAGTTCTTTGTTGATTTGAACAAGTTTGGCCGTGCGCTCACGGACACGTTCTTCCAACTCTTCGTTCATTTTTTTTAAAGAGCGGCGCGCTTGAAAAAGCTCGACAAAAATCTTCACTTTAAATTGCAAAATGTCCGGATCGATCGGCTTAAAAAGATAATCAATTGCGCCCGACTCGTAACCCCGGGCGATGTGATGCGCGTCTTTATTAATGGCTGTAATAAAAATAATGGGAACTTCGCGGTAGGGGGAATAACGCCGGATCAAATGCGCGGTTTCAAAGCCGTCCATGACCGGCATTTGCACGTCGAGTAAAATCACGGCAAAATCATGACGAATCAGCGTTGTCAGCGCTTCTTTTCCAGAACTGACTTTGACAAGATTGTATTCCGGAGAGTCCAAGACGGCCTCTAGGGCCAAAAGACCGTCCTCACGATCATCCACAAGAAGAATGTCAACACGCTCTTTCGTCTTTTCTTCTTCCATCACCCTTCCTTACTTTGATCCCTGCTTGGATGCTTTTGTCAGCCAGATATGCATGTACGCCAGAAGAATATCCGGATCCACAGGCTTGGTGATGTAATCGGAAGCGCCGGCATCTAAACTCTTTTCGCGGTCGCCTTGCATGGCTTTCGCGGTTAAAGACAAAATCGGCAGTTTTGAAAAATGCGGGATCTTTCTTATTGCCTTGGTGGCCTCGACGCCGTCCATTTCGGGCATCATGGTGTCCATCAGTACCAGATCCACATCCTGATTTTTACTCAACATCTCAATCGCAACCTTGCCATTTTCAGCGCTGATGACTTTCATGTCGCGAAGTTCCAAAGCGCTTGTGAGCGCGTAAATATTGCGCTTATCATCGTCCACCAGCAGGATTTTCTTGCCTTTGAAATCGGCATCCGCGGGAAGCACAGGAGGCTGTTGAGGCACGGTCACCTCTTTTTCACGCTGAGGCGTTTCGGCGCCGGTATAATTTTGCGGCATATAAAGAGTGAAAGTACTGCCCGCTCCAGGGATGCTCTCGACCTCGATATGCCCGCCCAAAAGCCTGGAAATTTCACGACTGATCGTTAAACCAAGACCGGTACCGCCATATTTTCTACTGGTCGTTCCATCCGCCTGTTGAAAAGCCTCAAAAATGAGATTTTGTTTTTCAGACGGGATTCCAATGCCGGTGTCCGTCACTGAAAACGCGAGCACACGCTCCGCTTTGTGCAAAATGGAAGATAGATGCTTCGTCTCTTTACTTTCCACAACGCGTACGCGCATCACCACTTTTCCTTTTTCCGTGAACTTGAGCGCGTTGGACAGAAGATTCTTTAAGATCTGCTGGAGACGGTTCACGTCCACATACATTCCTGCCGGCACATTCGGGTCGGTCTTGATCTGCAAATCCAATCCTTTGTGCTGAGCGACAGGTCTAAAGTTCTGCTCGATATAATCGTAGACATCCCTGAGATTGACATTCTTGGGCTCAATGGACATCTTGCCGGCTTCCACCTTGGACAGATCCAGAATTTCATTAATCAACATAAGAAGATCGCCGCCGGCGGCGTACACCGTCGTCGCGAATTTCACCTGCTCTGCCGTCAGATTTTTATCTTTGTTGTCCGCGAGAATCTTGGAGAGAATCAACAAACTATTGAGCGGCGTGCGGAGTTCGTGAGACATATTCGCCAAAAATTCTGATTTGTACTTGGAAATAAGAGAAAGCTGTTCGGCTTTTTCTTCCAGCGACAAGCTGGCCAATTCAACTTCCTTGTTTTTGACTTCAAGAAGTTTGGCTTTTTCTTCGAGCTCCTTGGTTTGCGCTCCAAGTTCCTGGTTAGAGCGTTTCACTTCCTGAAGCAATTCTTCCGTTCTCATACCAGACGAAATCACGTTTAAAATAACGCCTATATAGTCCATGAGCTGATCCAAGAAACTCAAATAGTTCGGAGAGAAAGGTTTGAATGAAGCCAATTCGATAACGGCTTTGAGCTGTCCTTCAAACAATACCGGCAACACCAGAATGTTGGACGGCCTGGACTCCCCTAAGCTTGAACTGATCTTGATATAATCATTGGGGGTGTTGGAGATAAGAATTTTTTTCTTATCAAATGCGCATTGGCCGATGACCCCTTCCTTCATACGGCATTGTTTGGCCAGTGCCGTTTGCTTAGTGTAAGCATAGCTTGCTAGCAAATTCAAAACAGGTTCGCCATTTTCCTGATCTAAAATATAAAATGTTCCATGACGCGCATCCACCAACGGAGAAAGTTCCGACATCACCAATTGCGCGACGGCGGTCAGCGAGCGCTGACCTTGCATCATGCCTGAGAACTTGGCGAGATTGGTTTTGAGCCAGTCTTGCTCGTTGTTGATGGCTGTCGTTTCTTTGAGCGTACGAATCATCTGATTGATGTTGTTTTTGAGCGCCGCGACTTCTCCTTCGGCTTCGACCGCGATGGAACGAGTCAAGTCACCCTTGGTCACCGCGGTGGACACTTCGGCGATCGCACGCACCTGAGAGGTTAAGTTACCGGCCAGCTGATTCACGTTATTGGTCAAATCTTTCCAAGTACCGGCGGCGCCCGGCACCTTGGCTTGTCCGCCAAGTTTTCCTTCGATACCGACTTCACGCGCCACGGTGGTCACCTGATCGGCAAAGGCGCTTAACGTATCGGTCATGCTATTGATGGTTTCGGCCAAGGCGGCCACTTCGCCTTTGGCTTCGAGAACGAATTTTTGATTCAAATCACCGTTGGCCACAGCCGTCACGACCTTGACGATACCGCGCACCTGTTTGGTGAGATTGGACGCCATGAAGTTCACATTGTCGGTTAAATCTTTCCAGGTTCCCGACACACCTTTCACGTCAGCTTGACCGCCAAGTTTTCCTTCGGTACCCACTTCTTTGGCCACACGAGTCACTTCGGCCGCGAAGGAGTTGAGCTGATCCACCATGACGTTGATAGTGTTTTTAAGTTCAAGAATTTCGCCTTTGGCGTCGACGGTGATTTTTTGAGACAAGTCGCCTTTGGCCACGGCGGTGGTCACTTTGGCGATGTTGCGTACCTGAGTGGTAAGGTTGGATGCGAGATTGTTCACGTTTTCCGTGAGATCCTTCCAGGTTCCCGACACACCTTTCACGTCGGCTTGACCGCCAAGTTTTCCTTCGGTACCCACTTCTTTGGCCACACGAGTCACTTCGGCCGCGAAGGAGTTGAGCTGATCCACCATGATGTTGATGGTGCTCTTCAGTTCCAAGATTTCGCCTTTGGCGTCGACGGTGATTTTTTGAGACAAGTCGCCTTTGGCCACGGCGGTGGTCACTTTAGCGATGTTACGCACCTGGTTAGTCAAGTTACCGGCCAGCTGATTCACATTGTCGGTTAAATCTTTCCAGGTTCCCGACACGCCCTTCACATCCGCTTGTCCGCCTAAACGACCTTGAGTACCCACTTCTTTGGCCACACGAGTCACTTCGGCGGCGAAGGAGTTGAGCTGATCCACCATGATGTTGATGGTGTTTTTAAGTTCGAAGATTTCGCCTTTGGCGTCGACGGTGATTTTTTGAGACAAGTCGCCTTTGGCCACGGCGGTGGTCACTTTGGCGATGTTGCGTACCTGGTTAGTCAAGTTACCGGCCAGCTGATTCACATTGTCGGTTAAATCTTTCCAAGTTCCCGACACACCTTTCACGTCGGCTTGACCGCCAAGTTTTCCTTCGGTGCCCACTTCTTTGGCCACACGAGTCACTTCGGCGGCGAAGGAGTTGAGCTGATCCACCATCGCGTTCACGGTTTTACCAATACGGAAAAATTCACCGCGGACAGTGCGATTGCCGATCTTGAGCGACATTTTTTGGGACAAGTCGCCTTTGGCCACCGAGGTGATCACGCGCGCGACTTCCTTGGTCGGCTGCACAAGATCACCGATAAGCGCATTCACAGAATCAATTTTCGTTTTCCAACCACCCCGCGCGTTGGAAACAAAAGCGCGCTCACTCATCTTACCTTCTTGTCCGACGGTTTTACCGACGCGCTGAAATTCCTTGGTCATCTTTTCTTCAAACTCAACAATCTCGTTGAATATTTTTCCGATTTCTCCGACAAGGCCACTACCTACAAGAACACGAGCCGAGAAATCTCCTTTGCGCGCGGATTGCACCGCGCGGAGAAGACGTTTTAGTTGTTGTTGCTCTTCGTTGGAAAAATTAGAGGATGAGTTTTTTTTACGTTTTTCGACAATTCTTGAGGACGAATTCCAATGACGATCCCGGCTCGAATGCGTTCCGTTGGATGAAAGAGGATGATCGTGAACGGTGGCGAGTTTTAATGTCGAGGCCGAAGATTCCTTCATCGCTTCTCCTTATAGGACGGGGTATCTTTATGATGAAAGGCCTTATCTTAAAAAAAACTTCATTAAAATAGGGTTAAAATAAGATTAAAAAAATTTAATCTTTTGAAATTTTAAATTTAGGTGGTTTTTGGAGGGGAAGCCGGTTGACTGGAAATAATGGTGACTTTCCAATCTTTATTGATCCACAGCCCCACGATCTCGTGGGTAGGCCAATGGCTTTTCAGGCGTTTGACAGCACCGGTAATATGCTGACGGTGCATTTCTTCGTCGACGGGATTGCCGCGGCAATCATAATGACCTGCCACAAAAAGCTTGCAGGATTTATTCACATTCACGGAAATAGAAATACTGCGGAGTACTTCGCTGATGTCCGCCTGGTTGGACAGAACATTGTCCATACCCGCTTCGGTAATCACATCCACAAAATCAACCGCGTAATTTTCTTTGATCCATTGCAGGACAGGCAACTGCACCCGCCCGTCCATACAATTAAGACAAGTCGCTCTGCTATCCACTCAAGCCCTTTATTTGCGCCATGACAATGTTATCTTGCTCAAGACACGTTAACTCTAAAATAAAACACTGTCAATTACGTAAGTGGCATGCGCTTTTCCTTGGAAGACTCCAGAGTCGCCAATAACTTTGAAAGATCATCCGCATGTTCTTCTTCCTTGGCCAAAATCTCCTCAAACAAACGCCGTGTGGTCGGATCTTTTTCGCCAAGATAATTGATAATTTCGGTGTAAGACTCTATAGCGACGCGTTCGGCGATGAGGTCTTCCTTGACCATGTCCACGAGGGAGCGTCCTTCAACATACTCCGAATGACTCCGGCTCGCTAATCCTTTAGGATTCAAGTCAGGCTCCCCTTTCAACTGGGTAATACGCGACGCGATCAAATCGGCGTGGGCTTGCTCTTCGCTGGCATGCTGCAAAAACTCCTGAGCCACCGGCTCCGCATGGATGCCTTCCGCCATAAAGTAATGCCGCTTGTAGCGAAGCACACAAACGATTTCGGTTGCCAGAGCCTCATTGAGGATCTTAATAATCGTCTGCGTATCTCCTTTATACCCCGGCGTCACCGCGCCCCGATCCATGTGTTGCCGTGCGCGGCGGCGAAGTTCCTGAACATCCGAAAGAAACGGTGTGTCTTTTACCGAACCGTTATGGTTTCTATGATTCATTTTCCCCTCTTTTGGCTAGACGCTTTTAAAAACCGTCAACCCCAGAATCAAAGCTCCCAAGAAAAGAACAAGAAATATAAAAAACAGCACCTGGGCAATGGCTGAAGCGCTCTGGGCGATCCCGCCAAATCCCAAGGCCGCCGCGATAATCGCTATAATGAAAAAGCAAAGTGACAATTTCAGCATGATGGCCTCCGTTTTTTAACCGGCTCTGTACTCGTCGTATAAACGTTGTATCCCCAGATCTCTGTGATGACGGCTGACATGATCGTCGATCAAATGGATTCTTCTTTGAATAAAAAATTCTTCCATCGATTTAGAGTAAATGCCCGTGTTCAGCGTATTTTCTTTTTCCATAACGAAGCCTCCCTTGATTAGCATTTTTGTTATTTTCTACTTCTCAATGTGGAGTATACGAAATTCATCGTTAAACAAAAATTAAAAATGAATTAATTTTATTTAATGGTACTCTCGCTGTTTAGAGACGACCCGTTAGAATCAAAATAATCAGGATAATGAGCAAGAGACCTACTCCGCCACTGGGGTAATATCCCCACGACTGGCTATAGGGCCATGCCGGAAACGCGCCGATCAAAACTAAAATCAAAAGAATTAAAAGCAATGTTGAGATCGACATAGGACACCTCCCGTTTTTATTGAAAAACTAGTAGATAGATACCCGCTTTTTTTCCAGAGGCAACCGGGCTTCCTTCCATTCCTGAATGCCGCCTTCGTAGGCGTGAACTTTAAATCCTTTTTCTTGTAATTGTTCCGCCGCCTGACGCGAAGCATGACACTGATAACCGGCGCAATAGGTCACCACTTCTTTTGACTTATCTAATTCATTCAACCGTCTGTTTAATTCCTGAAGAGGAATTTTTTTTGAATTTTTAATAAGCCCTTCTGACCAATGTTCCGGCGACAAGACATTCACAATCTGAACGGAAGGATCTGCTTTAATCTTTGTTACTAGTTCTTCTTTGTTAATCGTTGAAACAGCCGCATTTGTTTTCATATTTTTAATCTACGCATACGTCACTCCTTTAATTATCTCGTTTTTACTAGAAACTTAAGAAAAGCTTATAAAAATTGACGTTAAATTGGCGTGAAAATAAAATTAAAAAAAAATAATTGTTCTTTAATTTAGTTTTAATCCTTTCTCGCTTATACTGCGCGCGAATAATGATTCCATTCAACAGGAGAACACTATGAAAAAAAGATACGTCACTGCAGTCGTGAGTCTTGTCAGCCTGATTGCCGCTATCGCCGCACCTGTGCAAGCGGTGGCTGAAGATAACGTCGTTGTGAACAGCATGACCGACCGAACTGGCCGGAGTGATCTAGGCCTTCAATTAGCAGGCGGATTCTCAAGCGATCAAATTGACGATGCCTTGTATGTCGGCGGCGTTTACAGTTACGGGGTAAATCCCTGGCTGGCTTTGGGAGTGGAAGCGGGTTGGCAAGAAGCTGATTTC
>JAHFFN010000050.1 GCA_023247915.1 Candidatus Omnitrophota bacterium | reverse complement strand
TTTTTCAAAAGATAGGCCGCGACGGAGCTATCCACCCCGCCGGACATGGCGACCACCACACGTTGTTTTTTTGTTTCGAGCATAAAATCCCAATGAATAATTCGACCCTTGTCGTAGGGCGGGTTTAAAACCCCACCGCTACACGCAAGGGCCGAAAAAATTTTTAACCGTTTTTTTTCGTTTCGTCTTTGATTTTCTTCGAGTCGTCGTCTTGAGTGTCCTTCATCGCGCGTTTAAATTCGCGGATGCTCTCACCCAGGCTTTTACCGATCTCGGGCAAACGATTCGCCCCAAAAAGCAAAAGACATACTAACAAAACAACTAAAAGTTCCGGAAAACCTACGCCAAACATGGGTTACCTACCTTTTTATCAAGCCCCTAGGATAACGGGTTTGAATTACGGTGTCAATCAGCGAACTCTCTCCAGGCAATGATGAGCCAATTGAGACAAACTCTCCTTGTAGGGCGAATCTTTGACGCCTTCCAAGCCTTTTAACGCCTGCTGAATGTACCCTTGCGCCTTTTCCATGGCGCGTTCCACAGAGCCCTGGGACGCCATCCGCTTTTTGATTTGCTCCAAAAGCCCCGGGCTTCCCGCCTTAAATTCTTTGACCAAGGCGGCTCTCTCCGTCTCTGAAAGCGCCTGAAAAAGATAAAGAAGAGGCAGGGTCACATCATTTTTATTCAGATCGAGTCCGACGGTTTTTCCAAGGCTCTCCGTTTCGCCGATAATGTCCAGACAATCATCCGTGATCTGGAACGCCATGCCAAGCCCAAAGCCGTAAGAACCTAGTTTTTCGATGGTCGACGGATCCGCACCGGAAAAATAAGAGCCACCCATGCACGCCGCCTGAAACAGCGCCGCCGTTTTTTGATGAATAATTTTTAAGTACTCCGCCTCGCTCATCAAGAAGTGATTTCGCTTTTCGATCTGCTTCATCTCTCCTTCGCACATCACATGAGCGCAGCGCGCGAAGGCTTGATTGACCCAGATGTCTTGCAAGTCCGCTAAGAGTAAAAATGCTTTGGCGTACAGATAATCCCCGGAAATAATCGAAATATCCCGCCCCCACTTTGAGTGAATGGACGGTTGATTGCGACGAAAGTCGGATTCATCGATAATATCGTCGTGAACCAAAGTGGCGGTGTGAATGAGCTCAATGCCCGCCGCGAGTTTCATGGCTTCGGGTCGGTAGTGAGCGCCGGTTCTGGCGGATAAAAGGGTCAGAGCCGGCCGTAAAAACTTTCCGGTCATTTTGAGAAGATGCGTGTGAATATCACGAATCAGCGCGTCCTCTGAAGCCAATTCTTTTTTTAGAATCACTGAAAATTCTTCAAGATCCTTCTCGATGGGTAAATAAATTTCCGCGAGTGTCGGCCGAAGCGTTTTCACAGTAGAATATCCTTTAGATAGGGTTGAATTCCTTCGGAGGCGCTTAAATTTAATTTGCCGTCCGCACCTTCTTCAATACAAACCGCTTCCACTTTTTCCTCTTTTAAACTCTCAATCATGGGAAATCCCTTTTCAGGCCCCATCACAAAAAATGCCGTGCTAAGTGCGTCCGCCAGTGTCGCGTTTTTGGCGACCACAGTCACGCTCACAATATGATTGTCCGGCTGAACCCCTGTGTGTGGATCAAAAATGTGCGAATAGCGCTTTCCTTTGTAGAGAAAAAAATCTTCGTAATCTCCGGAAGTGGACACAGAAACAGACTCCGGAAGCTCCATCACCGCGGCGTACTCCTCAATTTTACGCGGATGCTCAATGCCCACACGCCAATTCGTCCCTTCCTGCGAAGCTCCGACAAATTTTAGATTTCCACCGCCGTTGATGATTGCCGACCGAACCCCATGCTCGATTAAGAAAGTGGAGACCTTGTCCAGTGCGTAACCTTTTCCGATCCCACCCAAGTCGATCTGCACACCCTGTTTTTTTAGGGTTAAGTTTTTTGTGATGGGATCCAGCATCACGGCGGAATAGCCCACGTGAGTCAATGTGGCTTTGACGGCATTGTCCGTCGGAGGTTCGCTTTTTTCTTTGGCTTGTAGCCAAAGCTTTTTAAGCGGCCACACCGTGACATCAAAAGCGCCGCCGCTCATCTGCCACGCACTGAGCGCGGTGTTGAGAACATAAAGCGTGTCATCGTCCAATTTAAAAACTTCACCCGCTTTAGCCTGATTGATATGCGCGATGACGCTTGTTTCTTTGAAGCTAGACAGTTTCGCGTCCAAATCGCCGATGAGTTTAAACGCATCATCCACTGTTCTGGCCAGATTTTCCTGGGATAAATCGCTCTCAAAAACGGTGATTTGAAAGGAGGTGCCCATGAAATTTTGGGATTTTTCGAGTTTCACGCGCCCCAGGTAATCCGCGCCGGTTAAAAGCGCGAAGCCCACGAGCAGTGCCGCCGCGCGACTGAAATTTCTGACGTTTAACATTCTCCTAAAATCTCCAATGTTTTTTCAAGCTCGGTCTCCGTGTGCGCGGCCGATAAAAAATAGGCCTCAAAAGCGGAGGGCGGAATGTAAACTCCGCGAGCGATCATTCGATGAAAAAATGCGGCAAAATTTTTTTTGTCCGAATCAAGCACATCCTTAAAATTATAAAGGCTTTTCTCACTAAAGAAAACAGTAAACATTGACCCTAGGGATTGGATCCGGGCATTCGAATGCCGCCGTTTCAGCGCTTTTTCAGCTTGCGCGACAAAACGGGCTGTTTTTTGGTTTAGATTTTTATAAAAGTCCGGCGTCAGACGGGAAAGCACCGATAGCCCGGCTGCCATCGACAGTGGGTTTCCTGACAGGGTTCCCGCTTGATACACCGGCCCCTCCGGCGACAGCTTATCCATGATCTCGGCGCGTCCGCCAAAAGCCCCCACCGGCAGTCCACCGCCAATGATTTTTCCCAAGACAGTCAAATCCGGCTGTATTCCATAGAGATGCTGCGCACCACCATAAGTCACTCGATAACCGCTAATCACTTCATCAAAAATAAGAACAATGCCGCGTTTGGCGGTTTCGGTTCTCATGACCTCCAGAAATTCTTTGCGAGCCGGAACCACGCCCATATTTCCCGCCACCGGCTCCACAATCACGCACGCCGTATCCCGGGTATTTTGCAAAAATTGTTTGAGTGCCGCCACATCATTGTAAGGCAATACAGTGGTCAACTCCGCGAGGCTGGCGGGAATCCCCGCCGAATCCGGCGTTCCAAAAGTCGCCAGACCGCTCCCCGCTTTCACCAACAAACTGTCCGCGTGTCCGTGATAGCACCCTTCAAATTTGACAATGCGTTCTTTTTTGGTGAATCCGCGTGCCAGACGAATCGCGCTCATCACCGCCTCGGTTCCTGAGCTGGTGAAGCGTAATTTCTCAAGAGCTGGAAATGCTTTTTTGATCTCAACGGCGAGCGCAGTTTCGTATTCGGTGGCCGCGCCAAAGCTCGTGCCATTCACCGCCTGCCGTTGAATGGCCTCGATGGTTGGTGCATCCGCGTGCCCCCAGAGAATCGCGCCCCAGGACAGACAATAATCGATGTAACGCTTTCCCTCGCGATCAAATAAAAAGGGGCCAAAGCCCTTAGAAAAGAAAATAGGCTCCCCGCCTACCGCTTTAAAAGCACGAACCGGGCTATTGACGCCTCCGGCTAAATTTTTTTGTGCCTCTTGCCAGGCATTAGACATGAATCACATCTCCCGAACGCCACCTGGCCAAATCCTTTGCCCAATAAGTCATAATGAAGCTCGCGCCGGCACGTTTCATCGCCAGATGCGTCTCCAGCACCATTTTCTTTTCATCAATCCATCCTTTTTGGGCGGCCGCCTTGATCATCGCGTATTCGCCGCTGACGCTAAAACAACCGACCGGACAAGAAAACTTTTCTTTTAAACGATAAATAATATCCCCGTAAGCCAAGGCCGGTTTGACGAGCAACATGTCCGCGCCCTCGTCCATATCCGACTGGGCTTCACGCAGAGCTTCGGCGGTGTTGGCCGGATTCATTTGATAACTCTGCCGATCCCCAAAGGCGGGCGCGCTCTCCGCCGCCTCGCGAAATGGCGCGTAAAACGCCGAGGCGTATTTCACCGCGTAAGAAATAATGGGCAAATCTTTAAATTCATTTTTGTCTAGTAATCGACGAATCGCCGCCACGCGGCCATCCATCATATCGGAAGGCGCGACCACATCCGCGCCGGCTCTTGCGTAGGACAAAGCGATTTTGGCCAGCGTCGCGACGGACTCATCGTTTTGAACGCGACCCTTCACGACATGCCCGCAATGTCCGTGAGACAAATATTCACAAAGACACACATCGGCAATCACTAAAAGTTTTGGGCATTTCTTTTTGATTGCCGCGATACTTCGCTGAAGAATTCCTCCGGCCGATGCGGCCTTTTTTCCATTTAAATCTTTTGTTTTGGGGATCCCAAATAAAATCACGGACGAAATGCCAAGCGTTTCGAGCTTAGCGGCTTCAACAAGGATGTCTTTTTCAGAAAATTGAAATTGTCCCGGCATGGACGCGATGGACGTGGATTGACTGAGCCCTTCTTTGACAAACAAAGGTTGAATCAAATCTTTTTTTAAAATCGCGTGCTCCCCTACCATTTTCCTTAAAAGAGGATTTTCGCGGAGTCGCCGCAGGCGCAAATCAGGATATTTCATTCACAAGCCCATCTACGGTAAATACTTTTGCCTGGCGCGCGGGTTTAAGGCCGTAACGGCGCAGGGTTTTAGAAGTTACAGGTCCAATGCTGATAAACTTCGCGTGTTTTGCGAGTTTTTTGACCCGAGAAAGTCCCACTATCTTAACAAAATTTTCCACGGTCGACGAGCTTGTAAACGTCACAAAATCGACACCTTGCTTTAAGGCTTCGCGCGCCTCTAAAGAAGTTTTTTTGGCCGGCAGGGTGCGATACGCGGTCACTCGCGTGACCGTGGCGCCCAGTTTTTGAAGCGCGATTTCCAAGGCCGGCGGCGCGATTTGAGTGCGCAACAAAAGAAAGCGTTGATTTTTTAAATGTTTGAATCGATTTTGAAATGCTTCCACCAAACCCGAGGTTTCAAATCGTTTGGGAATGAGCTCCGCGCGCAATCCCTGAGCGGACAGGGCTTTGGCTGTATCCGGCCCCACCACAGCGATTTTAGCTCGACTTAAAACCCTCGCGTCTTTTTTATGGTGCTTGAGGCGCTCAAAAAAAGCGTCGACCCCGTACGTGCTTGTAAAAATAAGCCAATCATAATGATGGATTTCCTTAATCGCGCGATCCATCGGTTTTGCATCCGTCACCGACTGAATTTCAATCACCGGAAACTCGATGACTTGCGCGCCGAGCGCTTCCAGCTTGGACGATAACGCGCCCGCCTTTTCTTTCATGCGCGTGACCACAATTTTTTTACCAAAAAGCGGTTGATTCTCATACCAGTTCAGAGAGCGGCGAAGAGAAGCTACCTCGCCGATAATAATGATGCAGGGCGCTCCAAAACCTTTTTTTTGAACATTTTTCTCAATCGTAGCCAAGGTGCCGTCGCAAGAGCGTTGGCGCGGCAAAGTCCCCCATTCAATCACTACCACCGGCATTGACGAGCTCATTCCATTTTCAATGAGACGCTTCGCGATGATTCCTAAATTATAAAAACCCATGTAAATCACCAAGGTTCCGCCGAGGCCCGTGATTTTTTTCCAATCGATAGAATCTAATTTGTCATCATGCGCGCGATGTCCGGTCAAAAATGTCACCGAGGCATTGTGGTCGCGATGCGTGAGCGGTACGCCCGCGTAAGCGGCGCAAGCCGTAGCGCTGGTCACGCCCGGCACAACCTCAAAAGGAATGCCGTGTTTAAAAAGATAGAGCGCTTCTTCGCCGCCTCGCCCAAAAAGATACGGATCCCCGCCTTTTAAGCGAAGAACCATTTTTCCTTGTTTGGCGGTTTGTAAAATCAAATGGTTGATTTTTTCTTGGCTAATCATTTTATGCCGCAGTCCTTTGCCGGCGGCGATGATTTTGGCCTCTTTTTTGGCCAAACGAAGATGCGCTGGATTTGCCAAATAGTCGTACACAATAACATCCGCTTCGCGGATCAACTTCGCGGCTTTCATCGTTAAAAGACCGGGATCTCCGGGGCCGGCACCAACCAAATATACTTTTCCGCGGGACTGGCTCATGACAGCTTCTCCCGACGCGCTTCTTTTAAAAAACTTCCGGCGCCGAGTTTGAGCAATTTCTTCGCCAACGCGCGCCCCACCACCTCCGGTTTTTTGGGATTTCCGGTGATGTCCGCGGTAATGGCGCCGACGCCTCTTACAGAAAACACTGAGGCTTTCAGATAAAGTTGTTTATTTTTAATCGTGGAATAAACTCCCAGCGGTACCCGGCATCCCCCATGAAGCGCTTCCAAAAGCGCTCGTTCGGCATTGACGGCAATCGAACTGGGTTCATGGTGAAGCCCTTTGAGAAGCTGCGCCAATTTTGAGTCACTTTTTCGTATCTGAATGCCCAACGCCGCTTGTCCCACCGCCGGCAACATTTCTTTTGGTGAAATAGGCCTAGCGTATTTTAAATATTTTTTAAGTCTTAAAAGTCCGGCTCGCGCCACCACGACGGCATCCAGTTCACGTTTTTTAATTACTTTGAGAATGCGCGTGTCTAAATTCCCTCGAATATCTACCAATCTCAAGTCCGGACGCAAGGCCGCCAATTGTCTTTTTCTTCGAGGGCTTCCGGTTCCGACAAAAGCCCCTAAGGGCAATTGGGTTACGGTCACTCTTTTAGAACTAATCAGAACATCGGCGGCGTCCAAACGCTTGGGAATAGCTCCGAGCGCCAAGCGCGGATGAAGCTTGGTTGGTAAATCTTTTAAACTGTGCACCGCGATATCAATTTTTTTTGCGACCAATTCCCGCTCAATAGCCTTGGTAAAAACCCCGACATTGGTTTTTTTAAAAAGTTCCACACTTTGAAATTCATCCCCGGCGGTGCGGATAATGACTAGTTTGAATTGCATCGAGGGATAGAGATTCACCAGACGACGCTGGACTTGCGTCGATTGAGCCAAGGCCAACGCACTGCCCCGCGTTCCAATTCGAATCATGGGTTTCATGCTTCCTGCCGGCCAAATTCTTTGAAAAGCCAGTCCATGTAGTACTGAGTCTGATGTTTCACCAGACGGAAACATTCCTCAAGCTGACTTTCACGGGAAACCCGATTTTTTTCGGTGATCTGCTGCAAGTCGTCGATATTGTAAAGATAAACGTTATCCAATTTTTCCACATCCGCATCAATATTGCGCGGCACGGCGACATCAATCATAAAAAGAGGTCTCTGATGACGAATTTTCATCCAGGAGTCGACCTGATCCTTGTGAATCAAGGTGGTGGGAGCCGAAGTTGCCGCGATCATGACATCCACATCCTTGATGTGGGCTTCATAATCATCAAAGTGGAGCGCCTTGCCCCCAAGCTCCGCCGCTAGCGTTTGAGCGCGGTCAAAATGCCGGCTCGAAACAATGGTCGGATGAGCGCCTCGGGAAACCATCGCTTTGGTAACCAAGGTTGAGATTTCTCCGGTGCCGATGACCATCACCCGCTTTTCTTTCAGGTTTTCAAAAATTTTCTCAGCCAAATCGACCGCGACAGAGGCCACGCTGACATGGCCGGCGCCAATATCTGTTTGAGTTCGCACATTTTTAGCGACTTTGAGCGAGCGTTGAAATAAAGCGTTGAGCACCTTCCCTGTCTGCTGAGATTTGTGCGCGGACAAATAGGCGTCTTTGACTTGACCGATAATCTCGGTCTCTCCCAACACCATGGAATCTAGTCCCGAAGCGACTGAAAATAAATGCTCCACGGAGTGCGGTTGTTTTAAAACGTACAGCTTGTCTTCAAATTGTTTGAGATCCAGATGAGAATATTCGCTTAAAAATTGTTTTGTTTTTTCTATTTCTTCCAGCGCATGCGTGCCCACTCCGTAAATTTCCGTGCGATTGCAGGTGGATAAAAGCAGTCGCTCCGTAAAAATATGCCGATCCGCGAGCGTTTTTAAAAGCTCATCGGCTTTATGCGAAGGAATACTCAGCTTTTCCCGCAATTCCAACGGCGCTGTTTTGTGATTGAGCCCTAAAACCAAAATTTCCATTTTCAAAAACCTCGCGTCAACGCCGAAGGGATGGCATGCGTGCTAAAAAAAGTAAGGACGAGCATTGCGAAAACCAACAGAGTGCCGATGGCAATTTTTTGTCCGCGACGCAACGCGCTCATCCGGAAACCTAGCACCGCCCAGTACATAGCGCAGGTCACAAAGGAAAAAACAACCTTGGGATCTCTCCAAACCTCTCTCAATTCCTGCAAATTCTTCGCCCAAAAGATACCGGTCAAAATCCCCAGTGAAAATAAAATAACGCCGAAGGACAGTGCGCGAAAGTGGATCTGATCCAGCGCCTCCAGCGAAGGTAGTTTTAAGAATATTTTTCCCAAGTGCTTGGATTTGAGCTGTGTGGACTGGAGCAAATACATGAGGGCGCTTGAAAAAGCGATTACCAATCCCGCGAAGCCGCTCAAAATAAATGTCAGGTGCACCGCGAGCCATCCTGACCCCGAAAACACACCCGAAAAATGACCAGGGCCGGTCAACAAGGCTAAAAAACAAAGTAGCAACGCGACCGGCAATGAAAAAAGAAGCAAAAACTTGGCCTTGTATTTCCATTCCATGACATACGAGATCGTCAGAACTAAAAACGCGACAAGAAATTCAGAAAAATACGGCGTGGCGATGCTTTTTGTCTGCGCGTAAAGCGCGATTAAAAAAATCGCGTGCAGAACCAGTCCCATAAATACAAATTGCCGCCCCCAAGTCAGGAGGCTTTCTTTCTGCGTTTCAAAATTAATAAAATAACAGACGAGCGCCGCAAAATACCCCAAAAATACAATGAGAAAAAGCGAAGGATTAAGCATTAAAGTCTCCAGGTTGCCAGCGACGCTTCATCCATCGCCAAAACTTCCAAGGTTTCGATGTTTTCCCCAAACTGGTGCTCCACGCGCACCGAACTTTCTTTGGGAGCGTCCGAGTAACGCGCTAAAATCCCGGCCAAGGTCTGCACATCCGCCCGGCTAGGCTCCCCTTTAATCTCGGCCAGCATGTGTGCGGACGCGTGATCGGGCACACGAAAAACATGCCGGCCGCTTTCGTAGGCCTTCAAAAAATTATTTTCTTTTTCATTGCGGCCCACCACCGCCTTGATTTGCGTGGAAAGCCGGAGATGACGACCCACTTTTAACATAATCACGTCTTCAAGGGTGAGATCGGTTTTTTCATTGTTCTCAAAAAAGTCTTTTAGCTTTTTAGAATATTGCGGATCCGCCAAATAACAGCAACCACCCGCCGGCTGAGGATAATCTTCCATTTTAAGCTCTTGAGCGACACTCATCTGGGGCTTGCGGGATCGACCCGACAGCGCCAAAAGTTTCTCGCGATCGACCCAGCCCTTCACCTCCGGAATCGTGGGATCTAAAAGTCCCGCCGATAAAGGTCGGAGCACCAGCCCTGTGAGTTGGCTGTCACATTCGATGGTTTTGAGCGCATGACGGTGTTGAGACATCGGTCGTTGACCCAGCACTTCCCCCGTAAAAATAAATTGTGCGTCAAACTGCTTCATCAACTCCCTCATGTGCTTAAACATGAAAATCCGGCAGTCCACACAGGGATTCATATTCGCCCCATACCCATATTTCGGATTGGTCACCACCGGCAGATAATTTTTTGAAATATCGATGATGTGCAGTTTAAAATTAAGATCCGCGGCGAGTCTCAGCGCTTCGTTCGGGCGAAGCGGTTTTTTCGTCTCGTCTTTAAAGTTCCGGGTGTGTTCGGTCACGCAAAAACCGGTGGAAAAGTTAATTCCCACGATTTCCACGCCGAGATCCACTAAGATTTTAGCGGCCAGCGTCGAATCCAAACCGCCGGAGAGCATGCCCAACGCTTTAACGCCCATTCAAAGAATCCTCGAATACTTTTTTTTGCGTTTCATTCATCCCAAAGCTATTTTTTACCGATGGAAACTTCCCGCTTTGTACTTCCTTGATGTAACGGCCCACAGATTTTTGCGCGACACTGTCTAGATCCGCGTAACGCTTCAAAAATCGCGGCGACATTTTCTTCGCCAATCCCACCAAATCCTGAAACACCAAGACCTGCCCGTCGCAAAAACGCCCTGCGCCAATGCCAATGGTCGGTATTTGCAAGCGCCTGGTGACCGCCCGCGCAACCGGGAATGGCACGCATTCCATCAACACAGAAAAAACCCCCAGAGACTCCAGTTTTTGAGCGTTCTGGTAGAGTGCCAACGCACTTTGAACGTCCTGAGCCTGCACCTTATAACCGCCCAACTTTGACGCGGTCTGCGGCGTGAGCCCTAAATGCCCCATCACCGGAATGCGATGCTGGCGCAAAAGTTTCACGGTTTCCAGAGTCTCGGCACCCGCCCACTCGACCTTGACGGCGTTGCAGCCGGCCTCACCCAAGAAGCGCTTGGCAGAAACCAAGGCCTGCTTCGCACCTTTTTCCACGCCCTTGAGCGGCATGTCCCCGATCACAAACGATTTTGGCGCGCCGCGCCGAACTGCCTTGGCGTGATGAATCATTTCATCCATGGTCACATCGACCGTCGAGGCGTAGCCTAGGAGCACCATCCCAACCGAGTCCCCGACTAAAATCCAGTCGACGCCCTGCGTTTCCAAAATCTCAGCCGTGGGTGAGTCGTAGGCGGTCAACATCGCCCACTTTTTTC
>JAHFFN010000009.1 GCA_023247915.1 Candidatus Omnitrophota bacterium | reverse complement strand
TTTTTGTCCGGTGGCGACATAGATGCAATGAACGTCTTTGCCTTTTTGGTTAATGATAGTATCAATCGCGACCGCTGTTTTGCCGGTCTGACGATCGCCGATAATCAGTTCGCGCTGTCCTCGGCCGATGGGAATCATGCCATCGATGGCTTTGATGCCGGTTTGAAGCGGCTCTTTAACCGATTGACGGACAAGCACGCCAGGCGCTTTAAATTCAATCGGACGAGTTTCGGTGGAAACAATCGAGCCTTTGCCGTCGAGCGGACGACCTAAAGCATCGACCACGCGGCCAAGCAAACCCTTGCCGACCGGAACGCTCGCGATACGATTGGTGCGTTTAACAATTCCGCCTTCTTTAATCCCCTGTCCTTCGCCGCAAAGCACGACGCCGACATTGGATTCTTCAAGATTCAGCGCGATACCAAGCTCTCCGCCGGGAAACTCTAAAAGCTCTCCCGCCATGCAATCATCCAAGCCATACACGCGCGCGATACCGTCACCAATGGACAAAATAACGCCGGTGGATTCCAGCTTTACGCCGGAGTCAAACTGCTTAATTTCTTCTTTTAGAATACTTGTGATTTCATCTGCTTTTAGCGCCATGCCATTCTCCTAAACTTTAGACCACTTTGATTTTTGTCAGTTCTTTCTTCAAATTTTCGATCTTATTTTTGACCGAACCATCCAAAACTTTGTTGTAAAAACGAACCACCACTCCGCCGATCAACTTCGGATCAACTTCTTTTTTGACCGTGACTTTAAATCCGGCAAATTTTTGAATCTTAGAAAGAATCGCCGCTTCGGAGGCGCCGGAAAGCGGCA
Organism: Candidatus Omnitrophota bacterium; assembly: GCA_023247915.1. Lineage (GTDB taxonomy): Bacteria > Omnitrophota > Gorgyraeia > 2-02-FULL-51-18 > 2-02-FULL-51-18 > JAHFFN01. The sequence continues at coordinate 42,236 of JAHFFN010000009.1, read as the reverse complement.
CCGCGGTGCAAATTTCCACCGTTCCTTCATTCTGAAAACGATCCGCGATCTTCTTAAAACAACCCGCGATTTCATGAATGAGAATGAAGCGATTTCTTTCCAAAAGCACCGCGAAAAAACGCACCAGCGTCTGATTCTTGGGGTAAAGCTTTTCAATCATCTGTCTTTTTTGCGCGGCACTGTACGAAGGATTCACAAAAAACTCTTCCAGATGCGCGTCTTTTTGAAGCGCCGAAGAAAATGAAACCAATTGCGCCTCCACATCCACATCTTCTCCGGAGGTTTTCACAAGCTCAAAAAGCGCTTGGGCGTATCGTTCGGCCGCGAGCAAATCTTGCATTGTTTACCTTAAACCTTTTCGATTTCTTTAATAAATTCGTCCACGAGTTTCTGATGCATCGTCGCGTCTAATTTTTCATGAATAATTTTTTCACTGATGAGCGCTGACAAGGTCGCGATATCATTGCGCATATTGATTTTGACCTTGGCCAGATCCTGATCAATTTCGGCTTTCGCGCGGTCGATCATTTTTTGCGCGTCGACGCGGGCTTTTTCCTGGATGTCTTTGGCCAACGCCAAACCGATGTTAGACGCTTCCTGAATTTTCACGCGCGCTTCTTGTTCAATATTTTCCAAACGTCCGCGATAATCTTTTTCGAGGTTTTCTAAATTTTTCTTTTGCTTTTCAATATCCGAAAAAGAATCGTCGATGCTCTTCCGGCGGGCGTCAATCGCGCCCATGAGTTTTCCCCATGCCAGCTTCTTCAAAACAAAGAAGACCACCATGAATCCGACGATTTGAACGATAATTTCTTTAATAATATGTGAATTTTCCATGATTAATTCCTAGGGTGTTGCATTACGTAGGGGCGCACGGCCGTGCGCCCCTACATTAATTACGAGATCTTTCCCGAAAGAACAAACACCACGATCAACACATAGAGGGTCAACGCTTCGATCAGCGCGCAACCGGCCATCATGTTGACGAGCACTTTGCCTGAAGCTTCTGGCTGTCTGGCTGTGGCATCCATGGCGCTGGAAACGGCTTTACCGAGACCGAGCGCGGATCCAAACGCGGCGATACCGAGTGAAAGCGGAAGAAAAATTGCGAGTGCGGCTTGATACGTCATTTTTAATGCTCCTTCGTTGATTAGGTTATTGATTAATTAATTTAGTGCTTGCCCGCCAGTACTGTGGCGGACGCCGCTTGTTCATGCGTGTGACTTTCCGCGCCATGCTCTTCGGCATGTTCATGCGGCAACATCATCGCAATATAAACGGTACTCAGCAATGTAAACACAAATGCCTGGATGGTGCTGGTGGCGATTTCAAAAATCAAAAACGGCGCTTGGAACGGAATAAATGCCGCCCCGATCGCCATTCCGATAAAAACAGCCACCAAAATATGACCGCCCATGATGTTACAAAATAGTCTGAACGTCAGACTAAAAGGTTTAGCCAACTCGCCGATCAAATGGATCGGTAGCATGATGGGAACCATGACCCAGCCAAAAACGTCCCGGGGTGTCCCCGCCATATGATCCAAATACCCGACAATGCCTTGATTTTTAATCCCGATACATTGCACATACACAAATACAATTAAAGCTAAAGCCACGGTGGTGGTTGGGATCGGTAGCGGCACGGAACCGGGAAGTGTGATCGAATTAGCGGTGTTGGATTTCATAAGCGGCAGAAGACCGATGAGATTCATGGTCCAAATATAAAGAAACAGCGTTCCTAAAAACGGCGTGTATTTTTTGCCTTGAGGCCCCAAAATTCCTGAAACAAATCCATTCAAGGCTTCGACGACGGCTTCGCAGGCGCTTTGCAGACGACCGGGCTTTAATTGAGCATTTCTAGAGGCCGCGTGAAAAATAAAACCTAAAATCGCGATCACAATCACGCCGAAAATCATGTTCTGATATTTTTCGAAAAGTTCGCCGGTAGACCCGCCAATAAGTCTGGCGATAAGCTGAACAAAATTAATGACGTGGAGAGACGTCTCGTGTTTGGCTCCATGCGCTTCGGCGGCGCCGTGCGCGGCTTCGGAAGCGTAAGCGGTCGCGACAAACCAGCTCATGAGACGCGCTCCTCTACAAAAGCAGTACGAGCGCTAAATCCCCAAATGATGACCAGAGCAGTCATAAACGCGGTGAGTCCGGTGACGATGCCGTAAACCGGGAAAAAACGGCTTTTTAAAATAAAAAATCCGGCCACATACAGCACCGGAAATTTAAAAACAGAGAGAATTAGAACTTTGTCTTTCTTACCGCCCTGGACATTCATTCCCATCGCGATCAAACGGAACAAAAAATAAACATTTAAAAAAATCCATGCCGCACCAACCACCACAGCCAGCGCCCAAACTCCGCCTTTGGCGAAAAAAGCGATTCCCGCCGAAATCAAAGCCAAACTTAAACCTAAAAAAGCCGTATTTTTGAAAAAAGAGTTCATTGCTTAAAGGGATCTTCCTTTATTTGTCATCTTTCTGGATTTGCTTCAAAAGCCGGAAAACCTCACGGCCTGATCCGATAAATCCAAAACAGACAAAAACTATTGTAAACCACGGATAAATATGAGCCTTACGATCAATCCAGCCGCCCAAAAAGAAGCCGAGCGTCGGGCCTACAAGGAGGATAATGGGGATCGTGGTCAGGACGCCCAATTGCTTGACCTGCTCGTAAAAAGCGTCGTTTTTTCCGCTCATAATCCTCTGCAGTAGGCGGTCATTCTAACAAGGGAGTATTCCTTTGTCAACGAAGCGTTTCGAATGTAACGAACATGTAAAAATTATTGAATTGGGACAGGAACTTCCGTCTTAGACTGGGGTAATTTCGGGATATGAATCGTCAGAATCCCGTCTTCATAAGAAGCTTGTTGACCCCGGTCGAGAGCCATGGCGGGCAGCTGGATCAAAAGCTCGACGGGCTCAGTGGGTAATTTTTTTTGGGCGGTAACTTTTAGAATCTTAGATTCCTGAATGGTGATATGAATCGACTCTTTTTTGAGCCCTGGAAGCTCAAGAATGACTGTCATTTCAGAGTCTGTTTCTTTAATATTGGCATTGCCGGAACCTAGCACATCACTTCCTTTTAAAAGATTGATGCCGCCGGTTTTTTCATCCCAGACCGGGAGGCCTTCTTCCTGGATGATATTTTTTAATTCGCCGGTCACTTCTTTATATTGCTGGTTCAATGATTTGAGCTGATCCAAATACGCCCGGTAGTCCACGCGCGCTTGCTCGTAGGCAACATTTTTATTGGAATCGGAATTTTGATCCGCGCAAACAGGGATAGTGATCAGAACGGAAAGAATAAAAAAATAAGCGGTTTTTTTAGACATGAAGGGCTCGGCTCCCCGGTTTCACAAGAGGGTTTTTCTTTTCACGGCACAACGGACAATCTTCGGGTCGGTAGGATTTGATATTGATATTTAAAAGCGAGTGAAAATCCTGGGAAAATATGGCCGCGCCGTCACTACGATTGACAATGGAAGCCACCGCGACGACTTTAGCGCCATGGCGCTCCACCAAATCAATCACTTCGTACGTCGACTTGCCGGTCGTGATCACGTCTTCGGTCACGAGCACTTTTTCATTTTTCTTGAGAGAAAATCCGCGGCGAAGCGCGAACACGTTATCGACGCGCTCGGCAAAAATAGAACGGACTTTGAGCGCGCGACCCATCTCATAAGAAACAATCATGCCGCCCAAGGCCGGGCCGATCACCACATCAATCTTAGTCTTAAGAAGTTTTTTGGCCAGATCCTTGCAAAGCTTCTCCGCCACCCAAGGCTTCTGAAGCACCAGCGCGCATTGCATATAATTCGGACTATGCAACCCACTCGACAACAAAAAATGCCCCGTCAAATAGGCTTTTTCATCTTTAAATATTTTTAATATTTCTTGTTCGTTCATAATTCGGGATTATACCATAAATTAATTCTAACTACTGACAACAAATCCCACGGTTAAGGGTAGCGCAAACTTTAGTTTGCGTAATTCAGGTAGAATTCAAAATACCTAAAAAACACCTTTCAGAGGGGTGTATCGTCCAGAAAAAAGTAGGTCAGGTTTAAACCTGACCTACTTTTTTCTACTTGAGGCTCTACAGAATGTAGCCGATTCGGGAGGATGTGCAATCAGTGTGATTTAGCAAACTAAAGTTTGCACTACTTTCATGCGGTTCGTTTGTTAGCGATAACGGAGTTTAATCCGTCACAGGCAATTCCCAGGCGGTTTTGTAGGCACCGATATCCTGAGAATATTTGATGAAGTCTCGGTAGAACGGAATGGCGGAAAGGGTGGCGCTGTCGCCGATGACGATGAGTTTGCGGCGGGCGCGAGTCATGGCGACATTCATGCGGCGCGTGTCGGCCAAGAAGCCCATCTCGCCTAGCATGTTGGAGCGTACCAGCGAGACCATGACGAGTTCCTTTTCTCTCCCCTGAAACCCATCCACCGAATCAATTTCAATTTTAGGATCCGGCGAAAGACTGGTCAAAAGCCGCACCTGCGCGCTGTAAGTGCTGATCACCGCGATTTCTTCCGGCGGCACTCCTAAAGAAAGCATGAGTTTCAATTGTTCCAAAAGAAGCCCCGCCTCTTCGGGATTGTAGCGGCTCTCGCTCCCCTCTTCCAATTTTTCTTCAAAACCTTTCCCCACCGTATCAATGTAAAGAAACGGCTCTTCGGTCTCAGCGCAAGCTTTCACACCTTTAAGCCCCGCGAGAGTTTGAAAACGCACCGATTCGTCCGCTACGAGCAAATTTTTATAAAATTCCCGTGAAGAAAAACCCATAATTTTTTCATTCATGCGGTATTGGCGTTCCAAAAGCACTTTGCATTCGCCGGGTAAAATCCCATAAAATCTCTCGAACAAGGTGACGCCCAGCCCTCTTTCGTCCGCTTCTTTGGAGCGAATTGTCGGCGGCAACTGAAAATGATCGCCCGCCATCACGACTTTTTTGGCGCGTGTCATGGGAATCCAAGACAAAGGCTCGGTCGCCTGCGTCGCCTCGTCAATCACCAAGAGATCAAAATTTTTATCACGAATCGATTTGTCCTGAATGCCGGTGAGTGTGCCGACCATGACCTCGGTCTCGCGCATCACCCGCAAAAAAACTTCTTTTCTTAGATTTCGAATTTCTTGTTTTAGACTTTCAATTTCCATGCGAAGCGCGCGTTCTTCGTCGCGTCCGGGACTGCGACGTTCGTGATACCGGTCTTCTTTTTTAAACAAACGTTGAAGCTCGCTTTGTTTTTGGGAAATGATTTGGCTAACCGGGTGAAGCGCCAATTTAAAATCGAGCGTGTGCTCACGCAAGGACTCCGTGATGCGCGCCGGATGACCGAAGCGAAGCGCATTGATATTTTTCGCGACCAAACGTTCGAGCACATTGTCACAGGCGGTATTGCTGGGTGCCGCGACGAAAACAGATTCTTTTCTTAGGATGCTTTGGCGGATGATTTCAACAAGAGCCGTGGTCTTTCCGGTGCCCGGCGGACCGTGCACTAAAAGCACATCTTTGGCGCCAAGAGCGGAAAGCACCGAGCGTTTCTGAGAATCATTCAAAAAAGGATCCAGCCATTGGATGTGTTTTTCATCCACCGGCTCGATGACCGCTTTTTTTAATTTTAAAGAAACATCGCGAAAATGCGCCAAGCGCGTGTTATTGGTTTCCACCACCGCGTCGAGCGCTTCGAGCATTCTTTTATACGTCACCCGGTTGATCGAGCGATGAAGCTGATAAGTTTTTCCTTTTTCCAGCCAATCCGGAAGCTCGTGATTGAAAGCGATGGTCAGCGTGTCTTTTGATTTTTCATAGACGGTGCCGGTGGGACATTCAAAATCTTTTTGTTTTTCGGGGAAAAGGGTGACGATGTCCCCGGCTTCTAAAGAAAAAAGGGGGAGAACTTTTTGGCCTGGCAGGCAAAAGGTTGCCAAGACGTGATCGGCGGGGCTGTAATGTTTTTCGACAAGCTCTAAGCCCAACAGCGCTTTACCGCGCTCCTGGCGCTCCCGTGCAGAAAGGTGAAGAAAATCGTTTTCGATTTCTTCGTTTTCTTCCCTTTCCTCAAGGCGGACAAGTTCTTTTAAAAAATGGAAATACTTCTTGTCGCTTGCCTCCACGGGAGTCCTAGAGAACTAAACTCTTTTTTAAGAGTTGAACGACTGTTCCTGACCTGCGCCGGCTGCTGATTCCGGGCGATGATCCGGACGGTGATCCGGACGATACGGAGGACGGCTATTGCCGTTACCATTAAACGGACGACGAGGACCACGATTATCCCTGCCAGGTCCACCGGGACGTGAAGGACGAGAAGGTCTGGAAGAGTTAAATGCCTCGCGAGGACCGGGTCTAAAATTACCACTGCCCTGTCCGGGACGACGAAAACCACGATTGGGTCCGCCACTGTGACCGCCGAAAGAACGACCTCCGCCCATGGGCGGACGGCTGCGAGACTGCTCTAAAAGAGAGTCTATTTTTTTCTCGAGAAAGCCCATGTGCTCGATGATTTTAGCCAGTTGCGACGCAACGTCTTGAGGGCCGGATGAACTATTACCGTCTTTATCTTTTTTGAAAAAACTCACTCTATTTCTCCTTGGATGAATCGAATTTCCTTAGGGGGTCCGCCCGATGTTGCCGGACTTCGCAGGATCTTCTTGTTTACGTGATCACGCCGGTTTTCCACCGACGATCAATTGTTATTATACACCGAAACTGCCGGAATCCTTATTTATTATTTGGGCGGCCTTTTTGTTGTCGGAGGTCGAAAAAATGCCGACGATTTTGAACCCATCGCCGCTGGTACCATAGACATAGTCGACCGCGATGCGATTGGAGCCTAAAAGCCGCGCGACGGGCGCCAAAGTACCTGTTTTATTCTCAAATTCGACGACCAACACGTCGCGTTCTTCGATTTTGGGGATTAAATGTTTGAGCGCCGCCTTGGCTTTCTTGCAATCCTTCACAATAATCTGGAAATAAGCCTTATTTTTCACCGAATAGGCGGACAAATGAATAATAAAGACCTGGGCTAGCTCCAGAGTTTTGGTGACCTGGCCTAGGAGGCCGGTTTCGTTCTTCGTCTCAAAATGAAGTTCTTTTTCAATGATTGCGCGTGCCATAGCCCCTCCTACTTGATTTCGTCTAAAATTCTTTTTGCCGCATTCAGCGGGTCTTTGTCTGCCGTGATAGGCCGACCCACCACAATAAAATCAGCCCCTTTTTGAACCGCTTCCTTGGGTGTCATCACTCGCTTTTGATCGCCGGTGGAAGCCCATTCGGGTCGAACACCAGGAGTCACAATCACAAAATCTTTTCCGGTGGCTTTGCGTATCGTTTCAATTTCTAAAGGTGACGCCACTACGCCACCAAGCCCGGCGCTTTTTGCGAGCACCGCCAAATCTTTCACCTGGATCGGAAGTTCTTTTTGAACCCCGATTTCTACAAGATCTGATTGAGCCATGCTTGTTAGAACCGTCACACCGATCAAAATTGGTTCAGGATAATTCAAACCTTTGGCTGTTTTTTTAACCGCCTCCGCGGCGGCTTTCATCATGGTACTTCCGCCAGAAGCATGCACATTCATCATAAACACACCCAAGCGCGTCGCGGCGGCACAAGCGCCGGCCACCGTGTTGGGAATATCATGGAACTTAAGATCGAGAAATACTTTCGCACGATGCGAGTGAATCATTTTCACCACTTCCGAACCCGCGGAGGTAAAAAGCTCCTTCCCCACTTTAAAAATTTTGACGGAGGTCGAGAGCGATTTCACAAGCTTCTCCGCGTCATTCAAACCGGGCACATCCAACGCGACAATTAATTTTTCACTCATGTGTTTTTAACCGATCCTATGATTTCTTGAATATTTGAAATTTTATTTTTTTTCATAAATGCTTGAATGCCTTCCAAGATTTCAATCGAGGCGTTGGGATTCACAAAATTGGCGGTGCCGACTTGAATCGCCTTCGCACCGGCGACTAAAAATTCGAGAGCATCGTTGGCGTTCATAATACCGCCGATGCCCATCACGGGAATCTTGGTTTGGCGGCAAACATCCCATGTCATGCGAACTGCAATCGGTCTCACACAAGGCCCTGAAAGACCGCCGGTTTTATTGGCTAACACGGGTTTTCTGGTTTTAAGGTCGATCACCATCGCAGTGAAGGTGTTGATCAACGCGACAGCATCCGCTCCGCCGCGTTCCGCAGCCATAGCCATCCGTGCGATATCCGAAACGTCAGGCCCCAATTTGGCGATTAATGTTTTAGAGGTAACTTTGCGAACCGCGCCCACCACCTCTTCGATCATTTTTTCGTCGTGTGCGAACATTCGTGCGGATCCAGATTTTGTGCCATACGAAACATTCGGACATGATAAATTCAATTCAAATCCATCAATTCCATCTTCCCGATCTAAAATTTTCACCACCTCTGCAAATTCCTCGACGGTATACGCCATTGCGGAGACGATGATCGGAATTTTTAATTTCCGAAAATAAGGCAATTTTTCTTCGATAAATTTTTCGACACCTGGATTTTGCAAGCCGATCGCGTTGAGCATCCCGGACGGTGTTTCAACGATACGTGTCGGAGGATTTCCCAGACGCGGCTTGAGCGTAATTGTTTTGGTGACAATGCCACCTAATTTTTTCAAATCAATGAGTGGTGCAAATTCCTTGGCATGGCCGAAAGTACCCGATGCCACAAGCACCGGATTCTTTAATTGAATCTTTCCTATTTGGGTTTCTAGATTTAATCCCATAAAATTTCTTTCGCTTGGAATACCGGTCCTTCGCAACAGGCGATCGCGAAACGATGGCCGTCGTCTTTTTTGACCTTGATCGCACAGCCAAGACAGGCTCCGAAGCCGCAAGCCATAGGAACTTCCACCGAAACCTCGCAAGAAACGTCGTATTTTTTTGCCAAGGCCGAAACGGCTTTTAACATGGGGGTTGGTCCACACGTGTACATACGGACCACGTCCGGTGCACTATTTTTTCCACCTACGGACGTGGTCCGGTCAAGATGTTCACCCACCAATTCCGTCACAAACCCTTTGTGTCCTCTGGAACCATTGTCCGTTGCTGCGTAAAAATGAACACCCAATTTTTTAAATTCTTTTTCGCACAAAAGAAGCGATTTGTCGCGCGCACCCAGGAACACGTGAATATTTTTGGCCGATACCTTTAATTTTGTCACACATTCTTTAGCCCAGTGATACAACGGGGGGATCCCCACGCCGCCGCCCACCAACACGATAGATTTGGCATTTTTCAAAGAAAAGCCTTGCCCCAACGGCCCTAAAATCGAAACTTCATCCCCTCTTTTCAAGGCAGATAAAATTTTCGTCCCCTTCCCCACCACCTGATACAAAAATGAAAATGAATTTTTATCCACATCCAAAAAGCTGAAGGGACGCGGCAACAGAGGTTCGTAAGAATCCGAGCATAACACCTGCACAAATTGACCCGGTTTGGATTTTTTAGAAATTTTGGAGGAACGCAACCGGATCGAATAATGCCCCGGCGCGATCTTTTTATTTTCCTCGATCACGCACCGTTCTTTAAACATGACTACTGACCAACGGGTGCTGTCTCGAGTTTTTGGGATTTGCGGAGTTTCTCATGATGAATTTGAAGCGCGCAGACAGATAATTCCTTGTCTTTGACGGCCTTCATGCCTTGAATGGACGCCAGAGCGCCTTCAATGGTTGTGATGCAAGGAACGCCGCGAGAAACCGCCATGGAGCGGATCACCACTTCATCTTTTCTGGGTTTGTCACCGGCCGGGGTGTTAATCACCAAGCTAAGCGCCTGCGCTTGAATCAAATCGGTGACATTAGGACTGCCTTCGCTAATTTTTTTAAGCGGCTTTACTACGATTCCCGCTTCTTTTAGAACTTTGGCGGTACCCTCGGTGGCAACGAGATTGAATTTCATAAGAGAAAGTTGCTTGGCAATTTCCGTGATGGCTGGTTTGTCTTTATCTTTCACGCTTAAGAAAACCGTGCCCTCGGTCGGCAAAGTGGAGCTGGCGGCAATCTGCGCCTTGGCAAATGCTTTTCCAAAATTAGTATCAATGCCCATCACTTCACCGGTCGACTTCATTTCAGGTCCGAGTAAAATGTCGACGCCGCGGAAACGAACAAACGGTAGCACCACTTCCTTGACTGATTTAAAGGAAGGGGTAATTTCTTTGGTAAATCCAAGATCTTTTAATTTGTGCCCGGCCATGACTTTGGCCGCAAGTTTGGCCAGCGGCACGCCGATGGCTTTTGAAACAAAGGGCACGGTGCGGGAAGCGCGCGGATTTACTTCGAGAACGTACACGGTTTTGTCTTTCACGGCAAATTGCACATTCATGAGACCAATCACGCCGAGTTCTTTGGCCATTTCAGCCGTTTGCTGTTTGATTTCTTCGACAATATCATCACTCAATGAATGCGGCGGCAAACAGCAGGCGCTATCTCCGGAATGAATGCCGGCTTGTTCAATATGCTCCATCACGCCGCCCACCACGAAAGTTTCTCCGTCGGAAATCATGTCCACATCAACTTCTTTAGCACCTTCTAAAAATTTATCCACCAAGATCGGACGATCCGCAGAAGCCTCCACCGCGTTTTGTTTCATGTAGGCATCCAGAGAGGCTTCGTCATAAACAATTTGCATCGCGCGGCCACCGAGCACATACGAAGGCCGAACTAACACTGGGTAGCCGATACGATCGGCTTCTTTTTTGGCTTGTTCAAAGCTAATGGCATTGCCATTTTCCGGCTGTTTCAAACCCAGCTTGTGAAGCATAGTGGAAAACTTTTTGCGGTCTTCAGCGCGGTCAATGGCCTCAGGGCTGGTGCCAATGATGGGCACACCCGCTTTTTTAAGCGCCAGCGCGAGATTGAGCGGCGTCTGTCCGCCGAACTGAACAATCACGCCTTTGGGTTTTTCTTTGTCGACGATGTTGAGCACGTCTTCCAGCGTCACCGGTTCAAAATAAAGGCGATCGGAAGTGTCATAGTCCGTGGAAACAGTTTCGGGGTTGCAATTGACCATGATGGTTTCAAAACCAATTTCTTTCAGAGCGAAAGCCGCGTGACAGCAACAATAATCAAATTCAATCCCCTGCCCGATACGGTTAGGCCCGCCGCCCAAAATCATAATTTTTTGTGTATTTGACGTCTTGACTTCGTCTTCGGATTCATAGGTGGAGTAATAATAAGGCGTGAACGCCTCAAACTCAGCCGCGCAAGTGTCGACCAATTTATACGTGGGAATGACGTCTAGCGCTTTGCGGAGCATGCGCATGTCGCCCTCGGACTTGGAAAAGATTTCCCCGAGCTGAATATCCGAAAATCCCAGCGCTTTGGCATCATGTAATTTTTGACGCGTGAGTTCTTTTTTCTCAGACGCGATTTTTTGAAGCCCTCTTTCAAACTCCACAAGCTCGCTCAAGTTATCCAAAAACCAGGTATCAATTTTTGTCAGCTCATGAATTTTTTCAACACTCATTCCTTCTAAAAGCGCGCGTTTGAGATAATAAAAACGTTCGGCATTGGGGCGAACTAAAAACTCGGTTAAATCGCCGGTGGCTTTTTTGGATTCAAAACCGGAAGCTTTGATTTCAAGACCGCGCAACCCTTTTTGAAATGCTTCTTTAAAGGTACGGCCGATGGCCATGACTTCACCGACGGATTTCATCTGCGTGGTTAGCGTGGTGTCCGCTCCAGGGAATTTCTCAAACGCGAAACGAGGAATTTTGACCACACAATAATCAATGGTCGGTTCAAAACTGGCGGGTGTTTTTTTGGTGATGTCGTTCGGAATCTCATCGAGCGTGTAGCCAACGGCCAACTTCGCCGCAATCTTGGCAATGGGGAAACCTGTCGCCTTGGAGGCCAGCGCCGAAGAACGCGACACGCGCGGATTCATTTCAATCACAATCATACGGCCATTAGCGGGGTTTAAAGCAAACTGGATATTCGATCCGCCGGTCTCCACGCCGATTTCACGGATACATGCGATCGCCGCGTCACGCATTTTCTGGTATTCCACATCGGTGAGTGTTTGAATTGGCGCCACCGTGATCGAGTCACCGGTATGAACACCCATTGGATCAAAATTTTCAATCGAGCAAATGATGACCACATTGTCTTTGCGGTCACGCATCACCTCTAGCTCAAATTCTTTCCATCCGACAATGGATTCCTCAACCAAAATCTGGGAGTTCATGGAAAGTTGGAGTCCATAAGCCGCGATTTTCTTAAATTCTTCCATGGTTGTCGCGATGCCGCCGCCAGTGCCGCCCAGTGTAAAGCCAGGACGAATAACAACTGGCAATTTTATTTCTTCTAAAACCTTCATCGCCTCGTCCATGGTGTGGGCTAAGCCGGATCGAGGCATGTCGAGACCGATTTTTTGCATCGCCCTCTTAAAAAGATCGCGGTCTTCGGCTTTTTTGATCGCGGCCAGATTCACACCGATCATTTTGACATTATATTTTTCAAAAATTCCCGCTTCCGCCGCTTTGACCGCGATATTGAGACCTGTTTGTCCGCCAAGCGTCGGCAACACCGCGTCCGGTTTTTCAATTTGAATAATTTTTTCGAGAAATTCGATGGTGATTGGTTCGATATAGGTGCGATCGGCCGTTTGCGGATCCGTCATGATGGTCGCGGGATTGGAATTAATCAAAACCACTTCATAGCCGTCTTCGCGAAGCGCCTTGCAGGCCTGAGTCCCCGAATAATCAAATTCACAAGCCTGCCCGATGACGATGGGGCCGGAGCCGATAATCAGAATTTTTTTAATGTCGGTTCTTTTTGGCATTATTTTAGCGGATAGCACTTAGCGTTTAGCGTGTAGTTTCCTATACGCTATCCGCTAAACGCTAACATATCCTTATTTAGGGTCTTTTTTCATTAAACTAATAAACTTGTCAAAGTGATGCGCCGCGTCATGCGGGCCGGGCGCCGCTTCGGGATGATATTGCACCGAAAAAATCGGAAGTTTTTTATGCTCCATCCCCTCGCAGGTATTGTCATTTAAATTAATATGCGTCATTTCCACACTTTTATCGGGAATCGTGTCGACATTCACGGCGAAACTATGATTTTGAGAGGTGATATTCACCGCGCGGGATTTTAAATCAATCACCGGTTGATTGCCGCCATGATGGCCAAACTTAAGTTTGAACGTTTTTCCGCCGAAAGCCTGTCCTAAAATCTGGTGCCCCAAACAAATGCCGAAAATCGGCATCTCACCCATCACGCTTTTGACCGTATTCACAATATAAGGAAGCGCTTCGGGATCACCGGGGCCGTTGGATAAGAAAAGGCCATTGGGTTTGAATGAGAGAATATCCGCCTTGGTCGCCGTCGCCGGCACCACACGCACATGACAATTGCGAAGTGCCAATTCCCGCATAATGTTGTGTTTTATTCCCGAATCAATCGCGACCACACGGTATTTTCCGCTCTCATTCCAGTCATACGCTTTTTGGCACATCACTTCTTTGATGAGATCCCGTCCGTCAAGACCCGGAGAGGCGGCCGCTTTTTTGATCAGACTTTTTTCGTCGAGATCCGTTGTGGAAATCACGGCTTTTTTGGCGCCTTCTTCTCTTAAATGCTTGGTCAGCGCACGGGTGTCGATGCCTTCGATGCCGATAATTTTATTTCTCTTAAGATAAGAACCTAAATCTTCATTGGCGCGCCAATTGGAATAAATACGGCTAACTTCTTTGACGATAAAACCCTCGAGAAAGGGACGGGTCGACTCCATATCTTCTTTGTTGATCCCGTAATTGCCAATGAGCGGATACGTCATGCAAACCATCTGGCCTTTATAGGAAGGGTCTGTAAGAATTTCCTGATAGCCCATCATGCTGGTATTAAAAACGACTTCGCCGTACGCTTCGCCCTCGGCGCCAAACGCGAACCCGCGATAAACCTTCCCGTCTTCTAGAGCTAGAATCGCTTCTTTTTTCAATTAAACAATCTCTCCGTCTTTCATCACAATGCGTCCGTCGCAAATGACTTCGGTTGCGCGGCCTTTGACTTTCCACCCGATGAACGGGGAATTTTTGGATTTGGATTCGAATTTATTTTTATCGACGATCCATTCCACATTAGGATCAAATATCGTCACGTCCGCCACAGCACCTTCAGACAAATGCCCGCGATCCACTTTTAAAATTTCGGCGGGTGCCAGCGACATTTTTCGCACCAATTCCGACAATGATAGCACTTTTTCTTCCACCAGTCTCAAGGAAAGCGCGAGCGATGTCTCAAGACCGATGATGCCAAAGGGCGCGTGATCAAACTCCGAGTCTTTCTCGCTTTCAGAGTGCGGCGCGTGATCAGTCGAGATCGCGTCGACGGTGCCGTCTTTCAAAGATTTTTTGACCGCGTCTACATCCAGCGACGTTCTTAGAGGCGGATTCATTTTCGCGTTGGAATTATAACGAAGCACCGCCTCATCTGTCAGATGAAAATAATGAGGGCAAGTCTCGGCGGTCACTTTAGAGCCCTGTGCCTTGGCTTGACGGATCAAATCGAGCGATTTTTTGCTCGAGATGTGGCAAAAATGCAGTCGCGCGCCGGTCAGATCCGCTAGCTGAATGTCCCGCGCCACTTCGACGCTCTCCGCTTCCACCGGAATCCCGGGGACGCCGAGCTTCGTCGACACAAACCCTTCATTCATGCATCCGCCGCAGAAAAGCGCTTCATCCTGGCAATGCACCATGAGTACCAGATCAAATTTTTTGGAATATTCCAAGGCGCGGCGCAAAATACTGGAGTCCGTAATAGGCCGTCCATCGTCGGAAAGCGCCATCGCGCCGCCTTTTTTAAGCTCGCCAAATTCCGTCAGCTCTTTTCCTTCTTGTTTGAGCGTCACCGCTCCCACCGGCCAGAGATTGATCAAAGACAGACGACGCGCTTCGCCGATCATGAATTCCATGTCCGAACGGCGATCCGCCACGGGATTGGTATTGGGCATCGGACACACCCCGGTAAACCCGCCCTTCACCGCCGCACGCAAACCGCTCTCAATATTTTCTTTGTACTCATAGCCCGGCTGTCTTAAGTGCACATGCACATCGATTAATCCAGGACAGACGATTTTCCCTTTAGCATTGATTTCTTTGTCAGCTTTTTCGGTAATCGATTTAGCGATTTTTTTAATTTTTCCATTTTCGATAAACACGTCCAAGACATCATCGATTTTATTCTTGGGATCTACAACATGGCCGCCCTTGATTAAGATTTTCATTTAACGCTCCACCATCGTTGTATGAAACAAAACTGCCATGCGCACAGCTACCCCGTTTGTCACCTGATCCAAAATCACCGACTGCGGCCCATCCGCCACCTCCGCCGCCAACTCCACCCCACGATTGATCGGTCCCGGATGCATGATAATCACATCTTTTTTCGCCTTGAGCATTCTCTCTTTGGAAATGCCGTATTCGGCCGCGTACTCCCGGATCGAAGGAAAAAACGCGCCTTTCTGACGTTCCAGCTGAATTCTTAAAATATTGAGCACATCCTGATCTTTGATCACTTTATCGAGATCGTAGCTGACTTCCACTCCCAACTGCTCGATTTTGGCGGGAATTAATGTCGGGGGTCCGCACACCGTCACTTTGGCGCCCAGTTTGAGAAGTCCCCAGATATTGGAACGCGCCACGCGTGAATGCAGAATATCGCCAACCAGACAGACTCGGACGCCTTCGAGTGATTTTTTCTTTTCACGAATGGTGAAAATATCCAAAAGACCTTGTGTGGGATGCTCGTGAATGCCATCCCCGGCATTGATCACGCCGACTTTTAGTTTTTTGGCCAGATACTCCGCGGAGCCCGAAGACGAGTGACGCATCACAATCGTGTCCACATTCATGGCTTCAATATTTTTAGCGGTGTCGCTCAAGCTCTCACCTTTAGAAGTGCTGGAGGCGGAGGAGGAAAAATTAACCAGATCCGCGGACAAGCGCTTGGCGGCCAGTTCAAAACTTGTGCGCGTGCGCGTGGAAGACTCGAAAAAAAGATTAGCGACGGTTTTACCTCGAAGCGCGGGTACTTTCTTGACTTCACGGCTTGAGACTTCTTTGAAGGACTCGGCGGTTTGGAGAATCAATTCGATCTCTTCGCGGGAAAGCTCCTCCACTGAGAGCAAGTCCTTGCGCGTCCAGCGAAACTCCGTTTTGGCTTTAGGGGTGTCCGTCATTTTTGAGCCACCACGACTTCTTCCACTTTATCGGTTTCTGTAAAATGCACATGCACGATTTCATTGTCGCTAGTCGGAATATTTTTCCCCACAAAATCCGCGCGTATCGGAAGCTCCCGGTGCCCCCGGTCAATCAACACCGCCAGCTCAATGCGTTTAGGACGGCCAAAGTCGACAATCGCGTCCAGCGCCGAACGAATCGTGCGCCCCGTGTAGAGCACATCATCGACCAACACCACGATTTTATTGTCTAAATCAAAGTTGATTTCTGTTTTATGGATGATGGGTTGTTCCGCGACCTTGGTCAAATCGTCGCGATAGAGATTGATGTCCAAGATCCCGATAGGAACCTTGGCATGGCTGATTTTTTCAATGATTTTTTCGAGGCGTTGAGCCAAAATGACTCCGCGCGTCTGAATGCCAATCAGGCACAGACCGTCCACGCCATTATTTTTTTCTAGAATTTCATGCGCCATCCGGGTGGCGGCGCGTTCAATCGAAGGACTATCGAGGACAAGCTTGTTCATTTTTTTCCCTTACAGGCCTCTCTGGACCCGCTTAAAAGGTTTAACTAACTTTGTGGGAGTATACGGCTCCCGGGTCACTCTGTCAATATTTTTCTAAAAATAAGTGACTTTATTTTTTATAACTTATTTAATTTAAATAACTTATAAACAAACTAAAATTTCATCTCAATCACGTCTTTACCCACCCGGCCGGTAGTCGCATCCGCGGAAAGAGACGCTTCGGTAAAAGGAGGTGGCAGCATATACATCGCCTCCGCTTTGGGGGTGTTGGCGGCCAAAGACTCCGACCAGGCAAAGTTGACGCCGCCCCGGAGTTCGGCCAGAAGCTTCATCTTGATCAGAGAGCCTTGCTTGACCTCCACGACTTTGCTGAAATCTCTCCGGCTATAGATCTCGATAGGCTTACTTCTTTTCTTATAATTAAAATAATAAGTCATGGTCACCAGTCCCTCGGATTCTTTATTCCACGAAGGTGATACTTCCTGAAATTCCACTAAATCGCCGGGAAGTTCTGAAAATTTTGCGGCCGACCCACGATAAACGATTTCCCCGCCTTCTTTGGTTTTATTTTCGGCGTCTGATCCTGAAAACTGGATTTTATCGGCGATCGTCACTCTAAAATTAGTATAATTTCCGGGAGGAATTTTCCCCTCGTTTTTCATCACAAGAATCGGCTCATTTTGCACTCCAAAATCAAACGATCTTGAACCCTCTTCCACGGTGATCCAGTCTCCCGCGGCATTTTTAATTTCAATTTTTTGAATCGTCGCGATGAACCTTGTCGCGTCTCCGCCCGCCCAAGCGACAGAACCGGATAATGATAAATAAAGCGCGACCCCCGCAAGACCCGCTAGAAACCAATATTTAGTTTTCATGACTCGCCTCCTTTAATAATTCGGGATGTTCGTATTCATTCCCAAGCACTTCCACTTCCAAATTTTCAGGGCTTCCCGGGACACCGTATTTTTTTAAAAGCTCATCTAAAGGATGCATCTTTTTGGATCCAAACATGTCCGGCACCGCGCCCACCCGATCCACAAAAGTCTTACCCTTATAGTTTACACGAACAATATCGCCTTCGTACACCTCACGATGCTTCAAATCGAGAACCCCCGTGCTTTCCAGAAGCGCGCAGTCCTTGTAGGCCGCCCGGCGAACCGGCAGTCCCCGGCCATCATTGGAGCCATGGTCGTCGGCGCATAGGAGAACATGCAGCCATTTTTGATAGCCGCGATAATACATTTTATTCTCGGGATAATACCAGACTCGAAATTTAATGTCTTTCATTGGTCATTGCGAGCGAAGCGAAGCAATCTCGTTTTAATCATTTTTTAAATTCCAAAGAATCACAAATTCCCCCAAGATTTTTTTCTTGGAAAAATGGCTCAAAATCACCGACACTTTATCCCTGACAACTTCCTCAAATTTTTTGGTGAGTTCACGCGCCACCACAATCTCAACATCCCCCAGCGCTTCCTCGATCGCCTCCAGTGTTTTTAAAATCCGGTGGGGCGATTCGTAAAAAATAATCGTTCGGGTGTCTTCCTTGAGTGACAAAATCTTATTTTTTTTCTGCCCGGACTTGACCGGAAAAAATCCTTCAAAGGCAAAACGATCCGTGGGAAGCCCCGAAAGCGCCAGCGCGGCTAAAACAGCCGAAGGGCCGGGCAGTGTTTCTATTTTGACTTGTTGGCGAATTGCCTCTTGAATCAACCGGAAACCGGGATCCGCGATGCCCGGCGTTCCCGCGTCAGAAATAAGCGCAACCTTCGTGCCGTTTTTTATTTTTTCAACGATGCCGGGCGCGCGCTTGGATTCTGAAAAATCAAAATAACTGGTCAGAGGTTTTTGGATGCCGTAGTGATCGAGTAAAATTCTCGAATGGCGGGTGTCTTCGCAGGCGATCAGATCGACATTTTTTAAAACTTCCACCGCACGAAAAGTGATGTCACCGAGATTGCCGATCGGGGTGGAGACCAGATACAAAATGCCCTCGGTGGAACTCATTCCACCGTCACGGACTTGGCGAGATTGCGAGGCTGATCAATGTCCTCACCGAATTCTTTGGCGACACAATAGGCGATAAGTTGTAGTGGCAATACCGCGACTAGCGGAGACAAGATTTCGGAGACTTTCGGAATCTCAATGGTGTAAAAAGGCTTGAGCTTGTAAATTTCCTTGTCGCCTTCGGTCACGACCGGAATCACCATGCCGCCGCGAGCCTTGATTTCCTGAATATTTGAAATCATTTTTTCATAGGTCTTGGATTGAGGCGCCAGACAAATCACCCACGGATTTTCATCGATGAGCGCGATGGGGCCGTGTTTCATTTCCCCCGCGGGATAACCTTCGGCGGGAATATAAGAAATTTCTTTTAGCTTCAAAGCACCTTCCAACGCGTTGGGATAATTGATGCCGCGCCCCAGATAAAGGAAGAAACCGTTTGGAGAACGCTTTCTCTTTTCCGGGTCAGCTTTATAATATTTTTCAAGCTGCGCGTGATAACGTTTGTTGAAATCATGCGCTTTGGCAGCCCAATCCTTCTCTTCTTTTTTATACTGGTCGAGCACTTTCTGCATCATGGAAGGAACGCGGAATAATTCTTTGACCAACGCGTGAAAACGCTTCTCGGGCAGTGTTTTTAAGAAATTCCCCAAATAAAGCCCCAAAAGATAGAGTGTTGCCAGCTGTGCGGTGTAGGCCTTGGTGGAAGCGACCGCGATTTCGGGACCGGCGTGAGTATAAATGACACCCTTGGCTTCGCGGGACATCGTGCTCCCCAGCACATTGCAAATCGTCAAGGTCAACGCTTTCTTCATTTTGGCTTCGCGAATCCCGGCCAATGTATCGGCCGTTTCACCGCTCTGTGAAATCGCGATGACTAGATCCCCTTTTCCTACCTTGGGATCGCGGTAACGAAACTCCGAGGAAGTGTCCACCCACACGGGGATGTTGGTGAATTCTTCGAGAATGTATTTTCCAACAAGCCCCGCGTGATACGCGGTGCCACAGGCGATGATAACGATGCGTTTCACGGATTTTAATTCCGCGGCTGAAATTTTTAATTCCTCAAATATAATTTTTGATTTTTGAATGCGCTCGCGCAAAATGGCGGTCAAAATCTCAGGTTGTTCAAAAATTTCTTTGATCATGAAATGCGGGTAGCCACCCTTTTTGGCTTGGGTAATCGTCCACTGGATCTTGACGGGAACGCGCTTCACCGGTTTTCCGGACAAGTCGGTGATACTGACGGCACGGTCGGAAAGCGTAATTACTTCCCCGTTTTCCACGTAAATCACGCGGTCGGTGTGATCCAAAAGGGCGGAAACGTCACTAGCCAAGAAATTTTCCTCGCGGCCGATGCCGACGACAAGCGGGCTGTCGAGTCTGGCCGCCACAATCTTGCCGGGTTCTTTCGAGCAAATCACGGCGATCGCGTAGGTACCGCGAATGTCTTTCAGCGCCCGGCGCACCGCGTTTTCCAGGTTTCCTTTGTAGTATTTGGCCACCAGATGGACAATCACTTCGGTGTCGGTTTCGGAACGAAAGCGCGCGCCGTGTTTTTTTAAATTTTGTTTCAAATCAAAATAGTTTTCAATAATCCCGTTGTGCACCACGGCGATTTGGCTGTGATTGTCGAGATGAGGATGGGCATTTAAATCATTGGGAGTGCCGTGCGTCGCCCAACGCGTGTGGCCGATCGCGGTTTTCCCCTGCAAAGGATGCTTTTTTAAAATTTCCTCAAGGTTCCGGATTTTCCCTTGAGTCTTTTCAAAATGAATGGCTTTGGCGCCGTTCTGAATCGCGACGCCCGAAGAATCATACCCTCGATACTCCAGGTGCTTTAACCCCTGGATCACAAGATTTTGAGCCTGTTTACCGCCTGTATACCCAAAAATACCGCACATAAGCTTTCCTTATAATAAGGGCTTATTGTATCAAATACTGGGTGGAAAGCGAAAAACGTCCCACGCCGTCGTCGAACGAGGGCCATTGCTTTGGCTACCCTACGCTTGATTGCAGGTGATGGCAACATTTTGAGGTAGCTTTTGCATTATGTGTTCGCACCGGTAAATCCCGTGGTCAGGACTTTCTAAAAGATATTCGCTACGGGCTATACGCCAAAGCAATAGCCCTCATTCTCCTCGGGCGATAATGCCTTCCACTAGATCTACACAGCTTTTCTTCTTTCTTCCGAACCCTATGCCCGCTTGTGCCTGTTTCTGTAAGTCAGTGGGAAACGGCAGAGCAAAGGCGATTCGTCGACGGCTACGCCGACGACGATGTCGCCTTTGTGGCGCCGAGGGGTTCCCACGACTTACAGAAACAGGCACGGCATCGGGTTCGGAAGAAAGAAGAAAAGCTGTGGGGGTATGTGGATTAAATTATTGCTTAGGGACTGGGTGATCCATGATTGCCCAGAGGATAAGGCCAAGGGCGACCCAGATGATTTCGCGGATGCGACGGAGGATGGCGAAGGTGATACTGAGAGGATTTGAGAAACCAAATTCAGAAAAAATATAAAGAATCCCGCCTTCTTGGGCGCCGATGGAGGCAGGGACAAAAAAGGTGATGATACGTAAAACCTGAATCAATGATTCCAAAAGCCACGCGTCCGTAAAACTAATCGGCAATCCCAAAATCTTTCCGAAAAAATAAACTTCGAAACTCCCCAAAAACCAGGAGAGGAAATTAAAAAAAGAAGACAATAAAAGCCTTTTAGGATTTTTGAGAAAGAAGTCTTTGATTTCCCCATCTAGCTTGAGGTAATGAGCTGTTTTATCCTCAAGTTTTTTTATCCAACCTATTTTTTTAACCAGTCCATGCGTTTTAGAAAAAACACCTCGAAAAAGAAGCAGCGTAAAAACAAAAACCACTCCACCCAAGACCACCAAAAAAATAAGCATGCTATGCCACAAGACCGGCGTCAAAGGACGGCTTTTACTGGTAATAAGAAGTCCTAAGATGACAAAAAGATTGAGCGAGATCCAAAAGGTGACATGCACAATCAAAAGTGACGCGTAGCTGGCCGAAAGAGGAATTTCATGATTTTTCTTAAGGAGCTGGGCTTTGATAGGTTCTCCGCCTAAGGAGGCAGCCCAAGGAATCAGGTTGTTAAATGTTTCACCGATGATCCGGACGAAATAAAGATCTTTAAATCGGACGTGTTTAGGAAGCGGCGTGGGGAACGCGTACGCCCATCCCCAGGTATTGCACGCAAAAATAAAAGGATAAACTAAAAAAAGAATCAGAAGCTTCCAACGCAGGTTTAAAATATTGGAAGTGAGAGTTCCGATCCCCACTTTGTGCACAGTCCACGCCAAGAGCGCCAGACCCAATAAAAGAAATAAGATTTTAAATTTTTTCAAAATAAATTCCAGAATAGGAGCGCGATGACGATGCGGTACCAACCAAAAGTTTTAAAACTATAGTGGCTGACAAATGCCAAGAAAACTCGGATACTAAAAATCGCGACGATAAATGAAACCAGAGCGCCCGCTAAAATTAATTCCCACTGGTCAAAGGAAAATCCGCTTGAACTTTTAAGGAGATCTAAAACCGTCGCGGCCACAAGCGTCGGAATTGCCAGCAGAAATGAAAACTCTACGATTGTTTTTCTTTGAATCCCTATTGCCAGTCCCCCGACAATCGTGGCCGCTGAGCGCGAGACACCGGGAATCACCGCCAGCGACTGGCAAAGACCGATTAAAATCGATTGCCCATAAGAGATTTGTCGGATTTCTCCGATTTTAGAATTTTCTTCCTTGTGGAATTTCTCAAAAAGAATAAGAATGACACCCCCAACAAAGAACGTGCCAAGAACCACATGAATATTTCCGATCAAAAATTTTTTGATCAATTTGTGCAGTAAAAATCCAATAATCGCCGTCGGCACAAAAGCCGCTAAAACGCGTTTAAAAGTTTCCAGATCCAGTAAGAGCTTTTTCCAATAAAGCACCAACACCGCCAAAATAGCCCCCACTTGAATGGCAATCTCAAAGCTCTTTAAAAATTCAGTTTGAGTTAAACCAAGAATTTTTGCCGTTAGAATTAGATGGCCTGTTGAAGAAATAGGAAGAAATTCCGTGATTCCTTCGATAATTCCGAGAATAATGGCATGGAATAGGTTCATTGATAAATTATATCATATTTGAAACTCGGGCTATTGCTAACACACCCACGTCCCGACTGTAGTGCAGGTTTCAACCTGCCAAATCACATGGATTGCACACAACCCAAACCGACCTCGGATCAAATTATAAGGTAGCTCCTAGAAAACAGTAGGTCAGGTTTAAACCTGACCTACTGTTTTCTGAAGGGTCTTCTCCTTAGCCCTTCAAACCTTTTGGGCATTTTGAATTCCACCTGAATTACGCAAACTGAAGTTTGCGCTACCCTTAACCGTGGGGTTTGTTGGAAATGGAAGGAAAATAATTAAAATTTCCGGAGATCAATAATTCTCTTCAGTTTGCGGTCTTGGCGAAGGGCGCCCTTGGGGTGGAATTCTACGGAGAGTTTGAGTAGACCCATTTCGTAGATTTTCCAGGCTTCGGAGAATTCTTGTTTGATGCGGAAGAAAATTTTTTCTTGAACCTCGGCGGCATTCAGCGCCCCGTTATCGCATTCCAGGTGAAAAGAAATAAAGTCCTTATTCCCCTCTTTATCCACCCGAATCTGCCAATCAGGACTCAGACTTTCGATGGAAGAAAATACCGATTCGAACATCCAGGGAGCGATATTCCCCATCGCAGTCACCGTCCACTCATCCACCCGGCCTTTTAACTTTTCAATGCGACGACCCGGCAACCCGCTCTTGGAAGGAATTTCAATAAACCGCGTGATGTCTCCCGAACGATAACGAATCAACGGCATGACTCGCCGATTGAGATTGGTGTAAACAAGCTCGCCATACCCCTGGGCGTCCGGATGAATAATTTCAAAATAATTATGAAATTCATTTAAATGATAGCCGTCTTTGGCCAGCGCCTCCATGCCAATCGCCCCAAACGCTTCTGTCTGGCCATAACTTAAAATCATGTCCGCTTTCCAAACTTTTTCGATATAACGGCGTGTCTCCTCCGTCATATTTTCGCCTCCACCGATCAAAAGCTTAAGCGGCCAACGCCCTTTTTTCTCGGCGATTTCCGTCAGACGTAAAATCCAGGAAGGATCCCCAACAATCACCGTAATTCCATAATCCATCAACCGGTCATAAAATTCCGCGGGATCAATGCGTCCCGCTTCCACATGAAAACATCCCAGCACTTCGCAGGAAGCTTGCAAGACAGGCCCCGACACCCAAAAAGAATAATCAAACGCGCTCGCGACTCTGTCGTTCGGCCGCACGCCCAATCCCCACAAACCCACCGCCCCCGCCCACCCGGCTTCTTTGACTTCATTGCGGGAAAAATAAACACGTTTGGTTTTTTTGGAAGTGGTGCCGGTCGTCTCGTAAGCGGTGTCCGGAGGCAGGCAAATAAAATCCTTCACATTGGCCCGGATATTTTCCGGTGTGGTAAAAAAATCACCGAGATCTGCGGGAACTTTTACTTTGGCGGGCTTAATACCGTATTTATTGAACTCACGGCGATAAAAAGCGCTTTTTTCATACACCCATTGAACAACTTTTGAAAACTGGCCTTGTTCAATGCCCTTCAACACCCCCGCCGGAGCATTCTTATAAAGAAAAAAGCCCTTTTCAGCGGAATTCCCGATGGGAAACGCGTTGATGAGTGAAATAAGCGACATGCTTTAGCGGTACTTCTTGAGGCACCTTTGAATGAGTTGCTCAAAAAGATCCGTCGCTAGATCCATATCGGCTTCACTAATGTCAAAAGCCGGCGCGATCGTAAACACGTTTTTGTAATAACCGCCCACGTCGAGCACCAACCCTCGCTTGCCCTTCGGCGTGTCGAGATCGCCCTGCATGCCTTCGGCGAACATGTGATCGGCAAACTCGCGATCCGGCGCGTAGCCATCGGGTTTCACGATTTCCATGCGAAGCGCCAAGCCCAAACCGTCGACGTCGCCGATCACCTTCGGATATTTTTTCTGAAGGCTCTTCAAGCGGATCAAAAACTTCATTCCTTTGTCGAATACTTTTTTCTCATAATCCATTTCTTCGCACATCTTCATGACTTCGAGACCTACCGCGGTTCCGAGGGTGTTCGAAGAAAATGTGGAGTGCGTAGAGCCGGCGCCCCACACCTTGGGATTGATGAGCTTTTCTTTCGCCCAAATTCCCGAAAGCGGGTTGAGTCCGTTGGTCAGCGCTTTTCCGAAAACGACAATATCCGGCGTCACGCCAAAATTGGCCAGACCCCACAATTTTCCCGCGCGATGAAAACCCATCTGAATCTCATCGTCGACCAAAAGAATATTGTGGCGATCCAATACTTTTTTCAATTCCTTAAAATAATCTTTGGGAGGAATCACGTAACCGCCCGTGCCCTGTACGGATTCGACGTAAAACGCTCCAAATTCGGATTCATTCGTTTTCACGTCCAACACGCCGTTGTATTCGGTCTCAAAGAGTTTTTCGAATTGTTTCACACAATACAGGCCGCAATCTTCGGGTTTTTTGTCATACGGGCAGCGATAGCAATACGGATACGGCACAAAATGCGCGCGGTCGGAAAAATGACCGAAGCGCCGGCGATAGCGATAGCTGGACGTAATTGCCGAAGCGCCAAGCGTCCGGCCGTGATAACCGCCCATAAAAGCGAACATCAGATTTTTCTTCGTTGTCTGGCGCACCACTTTGAGTGAATCCTCCACCGCTTGAGCGCCGCCGACATTGAAATGGACGCGGCCTTCTTCCCCAAAGAGACGTTCCATCGATTTGGCGATTTTTTCAGCAAGTTCCACTTTTTCCGCGTGCAGGTACTGACACGCCAACTGAGGAAGTTTGTCGATTTGATTTTTTAAGGCATTGCCGAGACGTTCGTTCTTGTAGCCAAAGCTCGCGGCCGAATACCACATCTGAAGATCCAGAAACGGCGTGCCTTGTTTGTCATAAAGATAAGAGCCTTCGCAACTTTCAAAAAACTTCGGCGGTTCCAAATAATGCACCGTGTCGCCGTAAGAACAATATTTTTTTTCTTTTTCCAAAAGTTCTTTTTCTGAATGTTTCATTTAAATCCTTCCTAGGTTTAAGAGTTCGGATTCCATCCACTGCTTGATGTCTTTAAAATTCGTGTACGGCTTGTGTTTGATTTGATTGTCCTGACAAAATTGGAGCAGTTTTCCCTTCGCGAAAGTCAGATCCGCGCTTCGGGCGGCAAAGCGATCCGAGAGACCGTCGCCGATAAACACCACAAAATCATGGGAGTCCGTCAATTGTTTGAGCACTCTGGGTTTGCAGTTCGCGCAGCCGTGCTCACAGGGACTATCGCCGTTAAAAACCGCTTTAGGTTTTCCGGCAGACCATTCCAAACGGTTGCAATACACCGGCAAATTTTCCAAAAGAGACGACTCGATCGAACGTTTTAAAATTTCCTGAATCGAAAAATCAAAACCGTCGCTGACCACTGTCGCCGGAATGGACAGCCCGCGCGCCTGTTTTAAAAATTCCTCAAAATACGGATCCACTTCCACCTTCGAAAGCAAACGACGCACGTCTTCTTGGCCGGCATTGACCAGCGCGATTTGCCGCGACAAACATTCTCGGGAACCGATTTTTCCTTCCGCCCATTCTTTTTCAACGACTTTCCATTCTTCCGACGCGAAACGCTCTAAAATCAAGTCCACCACATCGACAGTCGAGATCGTCCCATCAAAATCGATAAAAAATTTTGTATTTTTGTTTTTCATGACTCAAACCTCTTGGCGATCAGAGTGATATTTTGTCCGCCAAAGCCGAAAGAGTTGCTGAGCACGGTGTTTACTTTTTTCTGACGCGCCTGATTGGGCACATAATCCAGATCGCAAGCTTCATCGGGAGTTTCGTAATTGATTGTCGGAGGAATCAAACTTTCACGAATCGTGAGAACGCTGGCAATCAGCTCCACCGCGCCGGCGGCGGCAATCATGTGCCCCAGCATCGACTTAATGGAACTCATCGGGATCTGCTTGGCTTTTTCTCCAAAAACGGTTTTGACCGAATGCGTTTCGATCTGATCATTGAGCTCCGTCGAAGTGCCGTGCGCATTGATATAATCGATTTCCGTCGTGCTCAAGGACGCGTCTTTCAAAGCCAAGCGCATGGCCTGAGCTGCGCCGCGTCCTTCGGAGTGCGGATCGGTCAAACGAAACGCGTCGGCCGTCCCGCCATAACCCACAAGCTCCGCGTAAATGGTCGCGCCGCGTTTTTTGGCATGTTCCAGTTCTTCTAAAATCAAAACGCCGGCGCCTTCGGAAAGAACAAAGCCGTCGCGATTTTTATCAAAGGGTCTGGAAGCGCGTTCGGGAGACTCATTGCGTGTTGAAAGCGCCGTCAAAAGGTTAAAACCAGCCACGCCCAGCGGGTGAATCATCGAGTGAGCCCCGCCGGAAAGCATTACATCGGCATACCCCTCACGGATCAAGCGCGACGCTTCTCCAAGCGCTTGGCTGGAAGCCGCGCAAGCGGTCAAACAATTAGAAACAGGCCCCGCCGCTTCAAACGTGTCCGCCAGATGCCGGACAACCTGAGACGGTTCCTGCTCCAACACTTCCGCGGATTTTAAATTTTTAAGCACATTTTCAAAATAAGCGCGAACATTCACCGACATCGAGTCCTGGTCGATGGATCGCGAAACAATTTCCCCGTATTCACGAAAATCAAAACCGCCGTCGCCGGCGCCCATGTAAATGCCAAAACGTTCATGATTTAATTTATTTTTTTGAAGACCAGCGTCCTTAAACGCTTCGTGAGCCGCCTCCAAAGCAAATAAACTGTTTCTGCCCATAAAACGGAAACTTCCGTTTTTGCCTGTCCAGGCGTCGGTGTTGAGATTTTTGATTTCGCCGGCGATTTTGGTCGGAAAATGCGACGCGTCAAAAATCGTGATCGGACGAATCCCGGATTTACCGGCGGCTAAAGCCGTCCATGTGTCCTTCACATTATTGCCAAGCGGCGTGACAGCCCCTAACCCCGTGATGACAACGCGGCGACGCATCTTAGACGCCCTCATACGCTTCGATCACCATCGAAGCGCTTTGCCCGCCGAAACCAAAAGCGCTGGTCATGGCATGCTGTATTTTCTTGGAACGGCTTTTTTCTCCCCATTGAAACGAAGAAGATTTTTTAAACTGGGGGCGCGTGACCACCGGCGGTACCGTATTTTGTTGAAGGGACAATGTAGAAACAATCAGATCCAAAGCTCCGGCCGCAAATCCGGTAAAACCAATATTAGGTTTTGAAAAACCGACGGACAAATCTTTGATAGCGCCTCCAAATGTTTTCTCAAGCGCTTCCAATTCCAGTGTGTCTTCTTCAGGGATCCCAAGTCCGCAGGCTTGAAGATAAGAAATACCCGAGGCGGCAATCTCCGCTTCTTCCAACGCGTGTTTCATTGCCGTGGCACAACCCGAAGGCCCGGAAGAACCAAAGCCCGTGATTTCCGCGTAAATTTTAGCGCCGCGCTTTTTGGCGTGCTCCAACTCTTCGAGCACCAAAAATCCGGCTCCCTCTCCCACTACAAATCCATCCGCGGCCGTGTCAAAAGGTTTGTACGCGTTTTTGGGATTGGTTTCCGCCGCTTTCGAAAGAACTTTCATCACTTGGTACTGAGAAATACCGACCGGATTTACCTTGGAATCGGCGCCGCCGGCAAGCATCAAATCCGCGTCCCCGCGTTCCAAGATTCGAAACGCTTCGCCGACTGCCTGAAGACCTGCCGAAGAACCGGTGGTAATGGTGTTATTAAATCCGCGCAAGTCATACAAAATAGAAATATGGCAAGCGGGCATATTGGGTAAATATTTGAGAAGCCACAAAGGAAAAAGAGCCGGAATGCCATCCTGTCCAAATTTTTTTAAATCGAGATTGCCTTTTTCTCCGATCGAATTTTGAATGCTGTAGGCCAATTCATCCAGCTCATGATTCAAAACGCCGGCGCCGACAATCACGCCCGAACGATCCGGTTCCGCGACAGGCGCCGCGAGTCCCGCGTCCTTCATCGCTAAGCTGGCTCCCGCCATCGCCAGTTGAATGTCCCGCGCCATGACTTTAAGTGACTTGCGCTGTGTGACATATTTTTCGGGATCAAAATCAGGCACTTGCGCCGCCGTGCGCGGCAAGGCGCCGTCTCCCTCGCCGAAAGAAACACGATCGATGCCACTCCGACCCGCGGCGATGCCTGACCAAAAAGTATCCGCGCCTTCTCCCAGAGCGGACACAGGACCGAGTCCCGTGATCACCACACGCTTTTTCAAGATAAAACCTCGCTCAACTTTGCCACTTGATAAACATCATAATGTTTTAAAAAATGATCATTGAAAACAATTTTGCGATCATTCTGTCCGAGTCCGGCGATGGCAACCAAAAGGAGTCTTGATTCGGAAATAAGCTTCCCACCCGACATCACGGTTCCAACAATCCAGGCGCCATCTTCTCTTTCGTCTTCAACTTTTGCTTCGATCACAAACGAACAGGGCGGTGAAACGGCTTTCAAAAAACGCGATTCGGTGATTTTGGCTAAAATAACTTCTTTTTTAAAATCGAGTCCCAAACCAAATAAAACGCCGCCGACTTGCGCCACCATTTCAATAAAAAGAGGTTCGGGTACAATCGGTTTTCCTGGAAAATGTTCGGTAAAAAAATCTTCGGAACCCGAAAATTTTTTGGAGGCCTTGGCGTACTCGCCTTTTTTTAACACGTCAAATTTATCGACTAAATCCCAACGCACTGAGCCACCACATATTTTTTATGTTGTTGAGTGAGAAAAATTTTAAGCGCCTCTTTGCTTTGCGAGCTTTTTTTCACCGAAAAAAAATTCTTTTTCCCGGTGGGCGGTGTCAAACGAATCGCGGCAAAGCCTTCAGGACCCATCCAAGTTTTTCCGGAAGCCTTAAACGCCGCTTCTTTCGCCGCTAAAAGTCCCGCAAGCTTCCGGTAGGCCTCCGCCCCATGACCGATATAAGAAATTTCTTTTTCCGAAAAAAAAGACGCGAGGCGATTTTGATGATGCTTGTAAAAATCTTTGGCTTTTTTGAATTCAATGAGATCAATGCCCAAACGGATGCGGGACGGGCCGCCGGAAGGCATGGGAAACCGTCTATTTATTGGCGACCGCGAGCTTCTCGTAAAGATAATCCACGATCATGCCAACGGTAAATACTTCGCCGAGGTTGGAAACCAGAGGATTTTTTGAAAAATCCTGCCAATTAGCGCTGGGAATCTTGGACTTTAACTCTTCAATACCGGCTTCGGTGATTTTGCCGTCTTTGACAAAACGTGCGTCTGTGAGAAGTTTCTCGGGAAATAATTCGCCTTTAGGAATCTTGATCTTGAATGTTTTTTCCAAACGAAAAACGATATCCAAGAAATCGATGGATTCCGCTCCTAGGTCCTTAATCAAAGAGGATTGAAGCGTGATCTTCTTTTCATCCGCTCGCAGCGCTTGAGCGATGATGGTGGTAACACTTTTAATAATATCGTTTTTTTCGTACATAAAGCCCTCTAAATTCCTTTTATCGGCGACTCAACAAACTCAAACCACCGTCAATCGTAATCACCTGACCGGTGATGTAACGCGATTCTTCAGACGCTAAAAATGCCGCGACTGCGGCGATTTCTTCCGGTTGGCCGTAAGAGCCTGCCGGAATTCTTTCTTTGATCTTATCCCCAAACGCGGAACGAACCGCGCTGGTCATTTCTGTTTCCACCATGCCGGGAGCGATCGCGTTGACCGTGATATTCTTAGCGGCGTATTCGGCCGCCAGTGATTTGGTCAAAGCGTTCACTGCCGCTTTGGAAGCCGCGTAGTTGGCCTGACCTACTCCGCCGAGCTCCCCGACAATCGAAGAAATATTGATGATGCGCCCTCCGCCCTGCATAATCATCTGCCGGAGAACATTTTTAGAAAAATGAATCACGCCTCCAAGATTGGTCGCCATCACTTCCTGCCAATCTTCTTCGGATAGCGCCAGAAACAAACCGTCGCGGATAATGCCGGCATTGTTCACCAGAATATCCAGCGTCGGCTCCGCTTCAAGCACTTGATCCACCACGGACTCGACGTTTTCGCTTTTTCTCACATCACACGGGAGAGCAATTACATTTCCCGTTTTTTCAAAAGAACGAACCAGCGCTTGGGCTTTTTCCGCCGAAGACTGATAGGTAAAATAAACTTTTGCGCCTTGAGAGGCTAGGCGCTTCACAATAGCCTCACCAATTCCACGCGCGCCGCCAGTCACGAGCGCGACTTTCTTTTTCAGACTGTCCACGCTGGTCATGCCAACGGCACCATCTGGAAAAGCGCTGTGAGCGTCTTGCCTTTCAGTGAGCCGGAAACGGCATCCACCAAATCTAAGCGCCCCTCAAAAAACCGTGTCTGTTTTTCCGTCTTCACCAGACGGACAAACGCTTTCAGCGTATCGCCGGGTTTCACGAATTGCCCGAATTTCATTTCCTCGGCGGAAGACATCGTATAAAAAACTTTCGAGGAATCCGAAGACTCCAAAAGCTTCAAAGCGACCTGTTTTAAAGTCTCAAGCTGTAAAACACCGGGCATCACCGGAAATCCGTCAAAATGATCGAGCAAAAATTCCTCGTTTCCATTCAAACGGAAAAACGCCGTAACGCTTTCACCCGGCTGGACTTCAGTTACTTGATCAATGAAACAAAAAGCACTCAAAACAACCGCCTTAAAAACTCTAAAATTTAAATTAAGAATATAGCATGAAACCGTCTAAAACACCACCCTGTTATTGCGCTGTGGCGGAGGAGGCGGCTTCCCGTTTTTCAGCCCTCAAATCCCGAGCCGGATTGCCACCCCAATAGCCTTTCGGAGGAACCTTGGTTCCCTTAGGAAGAAAACTGCAAGGGGCAATCGCTGCGCCATCCCCGATCTCGCAGCCAGGCATAATCACAGACCCCAACCCGATCGAGACCTGATTTCCCAACTTTGTCGGTAAAAGACGTAAGAAACCCCGGTCGACGGCATGGCAGATCAACGCCACACCCCCGCCGACCACACAGTGATCGCCGATTTCAAGCATGGATAGATCCGCTAGACCGCCGGTATTCACATTGACGTCCTTGCCAATTTTAGCGCCCATCGCGCGGTAAAAAAGCGTCTGAAACGGAGAGATGCGCAAAACATCCAAAAAAGCGCTATTGGCGATCAAGATCAAAGAGTTGTACCCCATCCACCGGAGCGCTTCGATGGAATACATCGGAAAAAGCCCTTGCTGAATCTTAAATCCAAAAATATTTTTAGCGGTGACGCAGAAGAAAATGAGCGCCAAGCCGAAAACGAAATACCCTACAGCCAACGAAAAAGAAACGGCGAGAATTTTGATCCAAACCGCGTAAAACGCGAGAGCTTTCCAAACAGAATAAAACAGAAAAATAGCGGGGAAAAAGCTGAATCCTAAAATAACAATCGCCAGCAAATGCAGTCCCCAAAGCCACAGCTGAAATCGCTGGAATTCGCTTTTAGCTTTTTTGTCTTTTTGATTTGAATTCATGGGTTGATTTTAACATAAATAGCTCGGGTGAGCCATGGGGATAAGGTAGAAAAACGTAGGTCAGGTTTAAACCTGACCTACGTTTTTCTGGCCGAACCATTAATCCGGAAGGTGTTTTTTAGGTATTTTGAATTCTACCTGAATTACGCAAACTGAAGTTTGCGCTACCCTTAACCGTTAGTTTGTTAGCGATAGTATTGTCCCTTCCAAACAGAAGGAAGATTAAAGAGGCTTCGAAATAAGCAGATGGATAATATCCAAATCATCACCAGAGATCCGAGGGGATGTAAAAATGCATACCAAGGATTGCATTTCAAAAGACGGTTCCCAAAAAAGCGAATGAGAATAATCCACAAACAAACCGCGGCGCTTAAAATTAAAAGCTGAGGATTAAAATGCGACGAATGTTTGAGCCAAAATAATTTTTCAGTGGCGCACAAGACAAACGGCCATAGCGAGAAAAATAAAAACAAAACTATTTTATGCAAAATGGCCGACGTATTTTTGTTAAAAAGATGCGTGAATATCCGTGTCCATCCGGTTTTGATTTCATTCAAAGAACTGTACATACGCGTCGCGTAAAGTTTGGTTCCGTTTAAAAACCGTACGCGAAAACCTTTGGCACGCGCCAGTTTCGCGAATTCCACGTCTTCAATCACTTGATTTTTGACCGATTCATTGCCCCCTAAACGTTCATACACCTCTTTTTTGATCAAAATATACTGGCCATTGGCTAAAACCGCGGGATTTTTGTCGTCATTGACGCGATTGGAATTAAACCATAAGGCGAGACTTGAAACCGCCAGCGGCTGAACTGTCTTTTCCCAAAAACTGCGGCACTCGGTCTCCGGCGCCAAGGTCAGAAAATCAATGTTGCCTTCCAAGACCGCCCGCATAGCCGTCGAAACACTTTCGGGCTGATGCGTTGTATCCGCGTCCGTGTAAAGAAGCCAATCGCCGGTCGCCGCTTTGGACGCGACAAACATCCCGTGATTTTTCCCCGTCCACCCTTCGGGCAATTTTTCAATGCGGATAACTTTGAACGGAACCGGAGACAATTTTTTAAAATTTTCTAACAGATGCGGCGTACGATCTTCCGAGCGATCGTCCACGACAATAATTTCATAATTGGGATAATTTTGACCAAAAAGATGATACAAGCAATTGGGAATATTTTTTTCTTCGTTTTTAGCGGGAACAATCACCGTGACTTTCGGCGCGTTGCTTAAAATAGAGGTGGAAGGCTTGAGAGGGGCGTTAAATTCGCGGAAATGCCGCATCCAAAAAATGCGCTTGATCCAAACCGCGAAAATCCAGATCAGCGACGCGGACGCTAAAAAATTAAAAGAGAGAATAGCCGCCATCAGCGATCAAGGTTTGGCCGTAAATCCAATCCGATTCGGGGGACAATAAAAAAGAAATGACTTTGGCGATGTCTTCCGGCGTTCCGAGCCGCCCGCCGGGTGTGCGGGACAAAAATTCTTTTTTCATGAGCGCGATATCCGGAAAATGCGTCAGAGAATCGGTGTCGATAAGCCCGCCCGAAACCGCGTTGACATGAATTTTGTATTGGGCAAGTTCCACGGCCAGATAACGCACCAGATTTTCAAGCGCCGCCTTGGAAATCCCGATCGCGCCATAATTGGGTGTGAAACGTTGAGCGCCCAGACTTGAAATCGTGACGATTTTTCCGCCGTTGGCTTTCATGAGAGGCAAAGCCGCCTGCGTCAAAACCAAAAATGCCTTCGCGTTTACATCCAATGAAATATCCCAATCCTTCACGCGAAGCTGGCTCACCGGCTTGAACACCCCGAGGGCCGCGCTGTGAATCAACGCGTCCAAGCGGGACGTGTGCTTTTTTATTTCCTCAAAAATGGAGGTAATGGCTTCCGGGTCGCCGACATTTCCCGGCAAAAGGACGACTTTGCCGTCCTTCTTCTCAACTTCCGCCTTCAAACTCTCCGCCGATTCCTCGTCCCGAAGAAAATTAACAAAAAATGTCGTCCCCTTCTGAGCCTGAGAAAGCACAATGGCTCTCCCAATTCCCCGGGATCCCCCACTAATAAATATAAATTTTTCCATGTCAGCTATTGTACACCTTCAGCAGATTTCGATTAATTTCTTTCTTAAATGCCTCATTCTGACCCGTATTCAGCTCTAGTTCGCGGTACTCGTAGATACCCATCGGTTGGTTTTGCCAATCGAAAAGTTCCATTTTGACAGGGAGATGGGAGTGGGTATCGAAGAGGACTTTCACGCGATACGCGAAATAGATGTCATCGTCTTTGGAGTCCAAAAAGGTCACGTCAAAAAAAGATTCGCTCGGACATTCCACTTTGAGTTTTTTTTCACGAGACGATTGCGCGACGGCGGCGGTAAAATCCTCAAGGAAAGTTCCGATCCCCGCGTCTTCAATGTCGTAGGAGGCACTGCCCTTGCGCACCCACGGGCTATTTTGATCCAAGTAAACCACCGAAGGCCCTAATCCCAAAAGAAGCCCGGGCTTGTGAATCATCAGATTATTTTTATGTTTGCCGCGCTCATAGGCGACTTCCAAACCCTTTTTCTCCCCCTCCATCCATTTCATGAAAATTTTCCAGGGTTTTTCAAACTTGAGATAAATTCTCTCCTCCGCCCCCAAAACCCCTTCTTCTCTTTCAATTTTTATAAACAGTGCCTTGTAATCTTTTAATTTTCTATAGGAGTGATTCCCTTTTTTCAAGAAACTAATCAAACTCCCTTTGGGATCTTTTGGCGCCAATGTCTCCGCAAAAGCGGCATTAGAAAATAAAAGCGCCCCTATTAAGATTAAAATAAAAACTCTGCCTTGATTCTTCACAACGATTTCCTTAAAAAATCTAAAATGGTTTTTTCATACGCTTCCCGGCCCAGCACAATCGCTTGATTGTGTCCTGCTTCCGGCACGACAAGTCTGCGGGTCGACTCCGAAAAATGATTTTTCTTTTCCAAAAACTGCTGATGAGTCACCGGGATATAATCGTCTTTCTCCCCGTAGATCATAAGCAAAGGCGGGTGCGATTGACACAAAATTTTTTCGACATCCACAAAGATCTTTTTGGACTTTTTCTGGGAATACCAAAAACCGAGATTGGTGAAAATAGCGACCACCCAGCCGGGATAATGCTCCCCAAAAAGATTGGGACGCACCAGCACCGGCGCCCATTTACGAATGTAGTCTCGGAAAATTTCCTTCATCGAAAAAAGACCGTCGGCGATCACCGCTTTCACCGCGGACTCCCGGCTGGAAGCGGCCAACGCCACATCCGCACCCATCGAAACGCCGAATAAAATAACTGGTTGATTGTCTTTCACCGCTTTTTTTGCCCAACGGATCGCCACCGAAAGCCTGTCCACATCCTCGGTGATAGGCCATTGATGGAGACTGTTTTTGACGCCGGGATCGGATTTTTCTTGATAATCGATGCTCAGCACATGAAATCCCTGCTCAGGTAAGAAAAACGCGTATTTCTCCCAGGATTCTTTGGAGCTCCCCGACTCGTGACAAAAAATCACGATACCCCTTGGATCCTGCGCTTGGCAAAAAAGCGCCTCCAGTTGCGTGTCGGAACTGCTTAAAATACTGATCTTCTCTCCGCGTCCGGACGAAAAAGATTCCAATGAAGGCTTGTACACCAAGCTTAAAAAAATATTGGCAATCATTCGCGTGTATTTAAAGCCCGAATGAATGGAGTAAACCAGGAAAACTGCGACGAAAATTAAAATGAAAAATAAAAAAAGTGTCATTTTTTATCTTTTCTCCGCATCCAAGCGATAAGTAGCGCTCCCAAAACGCTGAGTTCGAACAAAGCGACTAGCGGCAACGCCAAAAACAATTGGCTGGCGATATCCGGTCCCGGCGTCAAAATCGCGGCGGCTACAAAAATAAGCACAATCACATGCCGTTGGTATTGATTTACAGTTTTGGCATTTAAAATCCCGGCAAAAACCAAGCCCATAATCACCACTGGCAGATTAAAAGCGACGCCGAAAGCCAAGAGCATCCCCGTCAGAAAGTTGAGATACTCCGTGATGGATATCATCGGTTTTAAAAATTCGTTTTGCATGCCGACTAGAAAATTTAAAGCCATCGGCGACACCGCAAAAAACGAGACACACACCCCCGTCAAAAATAGAACCGTCGTTAGAATAATCAGCGGCCAAATCGCTTTTCTTTCGACGGGTCGGAGCGCCGGCGACACAAAAAGCCAGAGCTGAGAAGCGATCACGGGGGATGCGCCGATCACTCCTAGAAAAAGCGCGACCTTCACCTTGACCAAAAAAGCCTCTGCTGGTGAGAAAAAATAGATTTCATTGATGTGTGCGGTGATCGGACGCATCAAAAAACGCAACGCCTTGTCCGAATAGAGATAGCCCACGCCGGCGGCCACAGAGAAAGCGATCAGCGAGATCAAAAGACGGCGGCGCAATTCCTCTAAATGCTCAAAAAATGTCAGGGATTTTGCTTCCATAGCGGGGGTTATTATATCATGACGGTGGGCTTCGTTGACTCGTCAGATACCTTATGCTAAACTGCCTCGTAAATGCCTATCGATGATAGACTTGCCTCTGAACGGACTCCCACGCAAGGTCATTCACCTGAAGATCCGCCACGTATTTCAGAATCAGAGTATGAATTTCTCAAAAAAATTTCAGAACAATCGGCGGCTCCGCCTCCTGTGACTGCCCCTACGCCCGCTCCCACTCCAGAACCTATGTACGAAAGACCTGTCGCCAGCGCTGAACCGCGCAAGCTTTTATCCGCTCTGCCGCTAGTTCTTCTTGCGATTGTGGCGGCATTCTTTCTATTTAGAAGCCTGTCCCTGGAATCAAAAAATCGTTCTTTGTCTTCCTCTGTCAAAGATTTGGAATCCGCGGTGAAGTCTTTCGAAGATCAAAACAAAACGCTTACGGAAAAATTAGCCCAGGCTGAAATGAGTAAAAATCAGCTCGAGGAAAAGATAAATTCCTCCAAAAATTCAAGTGAGGCGACTCAGGCGGACATGCAAAAATACGAAAACGATTTGCGCAATCTTCAGGAAGAAAAAACATACCTCGAAGAAATGTTGATCAATAAAACCAAAGAAATTGAGCGTTTGAAAGCCGCACCATCTGCCGCCGCTCCCGTTTTAGCCGGAGTCGCCCCCAATGCCGCGGCTGAAATCGCGCGGCTCACCGAACAAAATCGAATGCTTTCTGCCAAACTCGACCGTTATTACAAAACCGTCAATGACAAAATCACCGAGATCAACGTCGCGAAAATCACACTGGAAGAAACAGTGTCCAAGGCTCGAAAATCTCTCGATGAAGAATGGAGTGCCGTGGATTTAGGATCCATCACAATGGAAAAAAACGGCACCCCTTCCGCCCCCGTCGCCAAAGCCAAGACAGCGGAAGCCAAAAAAGCGCCGAGAAAAGAGGGGCGCATCCTGGCGGTCAATGACGATCATGGATTTGTGGTTGTGGATTTAGGTCGCGGCGATCTTTTGAATACCGAAACAGAACTCACCGTTAAAAAAGATGGCCAAAAAATCGCGACATTGAGTGTGTTAGAAGTCCGTGACGCGATGGCCGCCTGCAATATTAAGAACCTGGAGTCGGGAAAGACGCTCGCGGTCAACGACCAGGTTTATCTAGAGAAATAATCCCCGGAAGGCACATTCTTTAAAAGACGAAGGACTTCGTCTTTGATTTTGGGCGCGCTTAAGCCCAATTCGTCCAGCAAAATATCCCGCTTGCCGTGAGAAATAAATTTGTCCGGAATCGCGAGCGTGCGAATCTCGGGTTTTTCAAATCCGGAAGCATTTTCCACCAGCTCCAAAACCCCGCTTCCAAAACCGCCCAAAAGTGAGCCTTCCTCCACGGTGATCAAAAGCGGTATTTCTTTGGCTAGTTTTAGAATCAGTTCTTGATCCAACGGCTTGGCGAAACGCGCGTTCACCACTGTCACCGACACACCCTCTTTTTCCAGGAGTGCCGCCGCTTCGTACGCCGTATAGACCATACTGCCGATAGCCAGTATTGCCGCGTCTTTGCCTTGCTTCAACACTTCGGATTTTCCGAGCACGAGCGGTGCGGGAACAACATTCTTTAGCGGAGAGTTTGTTTCTTCAGCCACCGCACCGCGCGGATAACGCACCGCGATGGGACCTTCCAAATGAGAGACTGTAAAACGGAGCATTTGCTCCAGTTCGCGTCCATCGCGCGGGGACATCAGTGTCATGCCCGGAATTTTTCTTAAATAAGAAAGATCAAAAACACCGTGATGCGTCGGGCCGTCCTCGCCGACCAGGCCTCCCCGGTCTAAACAAAAAATAACCGGCAATTCCTGAAGCGCAACATCGTGGATGATTTGATCATGCGCGCGTTGTAAAAAAGTAGAGTAAATCGACACCAGCGGCCGGATACCCGCCTTCGCTAATCCCGCGGCAAATGAAACTCCGTGTTCTTCGGCAATGCCCACATCAAAAAAACGTTCTGGAAATTTTTTAGAAAATTCGACAAGACCCGTTCCGTCGCACATCGCCGCCGTGATGGCCGCGACTTTGGAATTTTCGGAAGCGAGCTTCACCGCCATTTCTCCAAAGACCTGCGTGTACGTTCTGGAGGTCGAGGCTTTGTTGACAACGCCCGTCTCCACACAAAAAGGAGTGGAGGCATGCCATTTGGCAGGATCGGTCTCAGCCACCGGATACCCTTTTCCTTTTTTCGTCACCAGATGCAACATGACAGGGCCTTTGATTTTTTGAATATTTTCAAAAATATCAATCAAGCCGTCGATATTGTGTCCATCAAGAGGTCCAAAATAGCGAAACCCTAATTCTTCAAAAATAAGTCCGGGCACAAAAAGATGCTTCAGCCCCTCGTCGATTTTTTTGGCTTTTTCGGCCATTTGATTGCCTACTTTGGGTATTTTTTTAAGTCCGGCGGCGATGTCGTCACGAAGATGATTGTAAAAACCGCTGGAGATAAACTTATTGAAGGATTTGCTGAGCGCGCCCACGGTCGGGGAAATACTCATTTCATTGTCATTTAAAATTACGATGAGATTGTCTTTTAAATGACCGGCGTGATTGAGCGCCTCAAACGCCATGCCGCTGACGAGCGACGCGTCTCCGATGACCGCGATGACTTTTCCCGAATGATTGACAATACGATTAGCGACCGCGATGCCGAGCGAAGTGGAGATAGAAGCGCCGCCGTGTCCGGTGGTAAAAGGATCGTGCTTGCTTTCATCTTTATTCGAAAACCCGCTCAAACCGCCGTGCAAACGAAATGTCTTAAAAGCCTCCCGGCGACCCGTGATGATTTTATGCGCGTGCACCTGATGACCCACATCCCATACCACGGTGTCTTTGGGTGTTGTAAAACAATAATGAAGCGCGAGTGTCAAATCGACCGCGCCCAGCGCCGCGCCCAGATGTCCGCCGTTGACGGAGATGACTTCCAAAATATAATCGCGGATTTCCCGGGCAAGCTTGGGAAGCTCTTCCTTGGAAAGTTTTTTGACGTCGTCAGGACTGTTGATTGCGGAAAGTAAAGGACCCATTTAATTTTTTCTCATTAAAATAAAATCGGCCAGCGCCTCAAGCGTCGCGGCCTTTTTTTCAAAAATTTTTAATTCCTGTTTCGCCTTTAAAACCAGCGCTTCCGCCTGTTTCCAAGACTGTTGCGCACCAAGGATTTTAGCATACCCTTCTTTATCCATGATGTCATCCACAATTTGGAAGAGGTGGCCGATGCGCTTGCCATAGCGATACAACGCCTCTGTTTGGGCTTTTGTTCCCCCTCCCAAAAGAGCGCCTACCCGCGTGGAAACGGCGATCAAAGCTCCTGTTTTATGGACATTGATAAATTCCATGGCGGGCAAATCTTTGTCGGAAACGCTGGCGTTTTGATGCTTTTTTTGAAATTCCATGTCCAAAACCTGTCCGCCCACCATGCCATAATTTCCGGCGGCCTGAGCGATCAGTCCCAACGCTTCCAGGCGGCGTTTTAATTCCTGTGAAGGCGCTTGAAAACTTCCCTCTGAAAGAATTTTAAACGCCAAGGTCAAAAGCGCGTCCCCGGCCAAGATAGCCGTGTCTTCGCCAAATTTGATGTGACAGGTCGGTTTGCCACGACGCTGGGTGTCATTGTCCATGGACGGCAAATCATCATGCACCAAGGAATAACTATGAATGAGTTCTATCGCGCAGGCGGCGGGCATCACTTTCTGTGCCTTGGAACCCACCGCTTCCGCGGCCGCCAAGACTAAAATAGGCCTTACGCGCTTACCGCCCGAAAAAACAGCGTAACGCATGGCCTGGTGCAAATGCTTGGGGTATTCTCCGGCGCCTGGAAGGCAATTTTCCAGAGCCTGATCCACTTGTTTGGATTTTTTAGATAAATAGGATTGAATATTCAATTATTTCTTCTTGTTCTTGCCCTTCGATTCGCTATTTTCTTCAAACGCCACGGTCTTGAATTTTCCGGCATTGGTTTTCATCAAAACTTCGACTTTTTTCTCGGCTTCTCCCAGGCGCTTGGAACAAAGATCGGCCATGCGCACGCCTTCTTCGTATTGTTTCAGCGCGTCTTCCAGAGACAAATCGCCGTTTTCAAGATTCCCCACAATGGTTTCCAATTTTTTGAACGCGACTTCAAACGCGAGTTCTTTATTTTCTTGGCTCATAAGATACTTCCTCCACCCGGCTGATAAAAAAACCTTCTTTTAATTTGGTCTTCACCTGATCCCCGCGTTTGACCATGCGCGAAGATTGAATCACGGACTCTTCCGGAAGTTTAAGCGAGACACTGAAGCCCCGTTTTAAAACTTCCAGCGGTCCCAACGCCTCCAACTTCCCTACCAACGACAAAAAGCGTTCCTTTTTAAGGGAAAGAGTTGATTTGAAAGAGCCGCTTAGATTTTTGATGAGTTCATCCAAGCGCTGGGATTTGATTTCAAAAAAACCCAACGGGTCACGAAAACCCCGTGAAGCCTTCAGGGATTCAAG
Source organism: Candidatus Omnitrophota bacterium (assembly GCA_023247915.1). Classification (GTDB taxonomy): domain Bacteria; phylum Omnitrophota; class Gorgyraeia; order 2-02-FULL-51-18; family 2-02-FULL-51-18; genus JAHFFN01. The sequence continues at coordinate 846 of JAHFFN010000009.1, read as the reverse complement.
CTCCTGCCTTAAAAATCGTACCTGATTTAAAAAAAGCGAAAATGACCGCGCTTTTAATTCTTCAAGCCTTAAAATCAAATCTTCCTTGCGTGGGAGCACCAGTTCCGCCGCGGCTGACGGCGTCGCCGCGCGCAAGTCCGCCACAAAATCAGCGATGGTAAAATCCACCTCATGCCCCACCGCCGAAATCACGGGTATCTCGGACGCAAAAATCGCGCGCGCCACCACTTCTTCATTAAAAGCCCAAAGATCTTCCAGGCTCCCGCCACCACGGCCGATAATCAGCACATCCGCCGTTTTTTGGCGATTCATTTGGTGAATCGCCTCCGCAATATTTTCAGCGGCGTCCGCACCCTGAACCGGCACCGGATGAATCAAAATATGCGTTTCGCGAAAACGGCGATCCAACACATTTAAAATATCGCGAAGCGCCGCTCCGTCAATCGAGGTAATCACCCCGATTCGGCCGGGCAAATAGGGCAATTCTTTTTTAAATGCCGGATCGAACAGCCCTTCGAGTCTTAATTTTTCTTTAAGCTCCTCAAATTTTAATTGAAGCGCGCCCACTCCCTTGGGTTCGATCCGCTCCACATAAAACTGATACTGGCCGCGCGGCGGGTACACACTGACACGGCCAAAACACAACACCTTGAGTCCGTCTTGCGGCTCAAACTTGAGCGCCAGATTCTCCCGACGAAACATCACGGCGGAAATCTGGGCGGTCTCGTCTTTCAAAGTAAAATACATGTGGCCAGAGGTATGAAATTTGAAATTCGAAATTTCTCCCTCGACCCAAAGATTTGAAAACTGATCTTCCAGCGTGAATCGAATCTGTTTGGTAATATC
>JAHFFN010000078.1 GCA_023247915.1 Candidatus Omnitrophota bacterium | reverse complement strand
AAGGATGCCGGAAGAGGATGATTGGCAAATCAAGCGATGGCTTGCCATCAAGCGGCACATCGCCCAAATCCGGAAGAATTGTCGGACGGGGGACGCGACTTGCCGTAGAGGACAGCGTCAGGCGGTATTGCACTGGGCTTATGACAGCAGAAAGATCTAAATGAAAATTCTAGAACGGTACCTTGTACCAAGGGGACACGTTGAATGAGATTGACCTGTCCCTTTGGTAGACGGTACCATTCTGTTAAACAGGGGGAGAAAAATGACCAATCAAACATCACTGCCTATTGACATAGGCATTCATGAAACAGATCGCAAGGAAATCGCGGCGGGACTGTCCAAGTTTTTGGCGGATACCTACACGCTTTATTTGAAAACGCATAATTTCCACTGGAATATCACAGGACCCATGTTTCAGACGCTTCATCTCATGTTTGAGACTCACTACAATGAATTGTGGCTGGCGACCGACCTTGTTGCTGAAAGAATCAGGGCTCTTGGCGCGGTGGCTCCGGGAACTTACGCGGAGTTTTCCAATCTAAGCTCCATCAAAGAACAAAAAGCTCCTGTCAAAGCCGAACAAATGATCCGGTCGCTTGTTGAGGGGCATCAGGCGGTCATTCGCACGGCCCGCTCCGTTTTTCCCATCGCCGAAAAAGCCCAAGATCAAGTTACGCTGGATCTTTTGACCCAACGAATGCAAATTCATGAAAAAACCGCATGGATGTTGCGAAGCCTGCTGGAGTAGATCATTCGTATCCTTCTTACCGGGGCTACCGGTTATGTGGGAGGTCGTCTTTTAAAAGCGCTGGAGTCTAAGGGCTATGCCGTGCGTTGTCTTGCCCGACGCCCGGAGTTTTTAAAGGGGAAAGTTGGTGATACAACCGAAGTCGTCCCAGGCGATTTTTTGGATGAGGCCTCTCTTGAAAAAGCCATGGAGGGAATCGACGCTACTTTTTATCTTGTCCATTCCATGGGCTCCAAAGGTGTTTTTGACGAGGAGGAAACACGTTCGGCTTTAAACTTTGTAAAGGCCGCCCAAAAATCCGGAATACGCCGCATCATCTACCTAGGAGGCCTAAGTCACGGAGATGATTTATCTCCTCACTTAAAGAGCCGTCAAAGTGTGGGCAAGATTTTACGCGAGTCGGGAATACCCGCCATAGAATTCCAAGCGTCGATCATTATCGGTTCCGGAAGCCTTTCGTTCGAAATGATTCGCTCTCTCATGGAACGCCTTCCGGTAATGACGACTCCCAAATGGGTGGGAGTTCTTGCCCAGCCCATCGGCATTGAAGACGTCGTCCAATATCTTATCCAGGCCATTGAAATTTCCTTACCCGCCAGCAGGATATTCGAGATCGGCGGACCTCAAAGAATGTCTTATTTGGATCTCATGAAAGAATATGGAAGGCAAAAAGGTTTGAAGCGGCTTATCATTCCCGTGCCTGTTCTGACACCGAGATTGTCCAGTCTATGGCTAGGTCTTGTGACGCCGCTTTATGCCCGCGTCGGCAGAAAACTCATCGAAAGTATGCGCCATGAGACGGTCGTAAAAGACGACAGCGCTCTTAAAGAATTTTCCGTAAAGCCTATGATGGTCAAGGAAGCGATTGAGCGTGCTTTGAAAAATGAAGACCGGCGGATCGCGGCCACACGATGGTCGGACTCTTTGTCTTCTTCTTATAAAAGTAAATCCTGGGGAGGCGTTCAATTGGGATCAAGGATTATTGAAACCCATTCCATTTCTATCGACGCCACTCCTGAAAAAGTATTTCAAGCCGTGACAAGAATAGGCGGAAGAAATGGCTGGTACTTTGCCTATAGTCTATGGAAACTGCGCGGCTACCTGGATCTTTTGGCCGGAGGCATCGGAATGCGCCGGGGACGAAGGGACGCTGATTCTCTTGAGGTTGGGGATACCCTTGATTGGTGGCGTGTCGAGGCGATAGAGCCTAACTCTCTTTTACGCCTTGCGGCCGAGATGAAACTTCCGGGAAGGGCATGGCTTCAGTTTGAGATTAAAAAAGACGGTGACAAGACCGTACTTTTTCAGTCCGCCATTTTTGACCCGCTGGGTTTATGGGGGCTTGTGTATTGGTACGGATTTTATCCTGTTCACCGCGTGATATTCAAAGGGATGTTAAAAAATCTATCAAAATCGGTAATCTAAGCTTGTTATATCTAAACACATACCGGACGCAGTCCGTGCGGTATGTAAGAAGTCGGAGGCATAAATGTTATTAAATAAAACAATAAATTGTATTAATTTAATACATATGGTACACTTCATTTGTATCGAAAACGCACAATGAGTAACGAACAGAAAAACGATTTTCAAACGAACCTAGGGATAAGGCTCAAAGCGTTGAGAGAGGCGCAAGGCTGGTCTCAGGACGAGCTTGCCAAGCAGCTAGGCATCCATCGAGTCGCTGTCACTCAGTTCGAGAATGCTCAGCGCGAAGTAAGCGCAGAAGAGCTCTCACAGCTTTCGGAGGCGTTTGCAGTATCGGCGGATGTACTTTTGGACCTGAAAAAAGATATTCAGGTTGTCTTAGAGGAAGGGAAGAAGAACAAAAAACAGCCGGCTCAAGAAATGCGCATCAGCGTGCCTGAGCTTAAAGTCGATAAGTTTAAAGAAGTGCTTTTGTACATTTTAAATAAGGTTGGTTCACGGCCCAATGTGGGCGAAACAGTTATTTGGAAGCTCCTATACTTTATCGATTTTGATTTTTATGAGAAGTACGAAGAACATCTTATCGGAGCGACCTACATTAAGAATATTTATGGACCGACGCCGGTTGAGTCTGGGAAAATCTTGAGCAAAATGATCGAGGACGGTGATGTCGTCGCCGTGAAATCCCAACGCTCCGGATTTGACCAGAAAAAATATATCCCTAGCCGGGAACCTGAACTGTCGAAGCTAGGGGCACACGAAATAAAGCTCATTGACGAAGTATTGGAGAGACTTTCTCATATGGGAGCACGCCAGATCAGCCAATACTCACACGGAGACATCCCCTGGGTGACGACTGAAGAGCAGGCGAAGATTGATTATGAGGCCGTCTTCTATCGTACACCACAATATTCCGTGAGAGACTATGGAGACGCCGAAGGCGCCATTTAAAGAAATTGTTGATTCCCCCGAATTTCAAAAGGACCTCAAAAAGCTCCTCAAGAAATACCACTCGCTTACAGAAGATTTAGAAAACTTTAAGAACGTCGCATTAAAAGCCCTTCATAAACTAGGCCAAGAAAATCTTGGAATCGTTCAAATCCCAGGTCTTGGATTCGCGTATCCACC
>JAHFFN010000008.1 GCA_023247915.1 Candidatus Omnitrophota bacterium | reverse complement strand
TAAAAATGAAAAATTGAATCCCTCAACGGAAAATATCGCCAAAGTGATTTACGAAAAACTGAACCAAAATTTTAATTCCAAAACCGCCCGCATCGCCAAAATCACCGTTTGCGAGACATCGGACGCGTGCGCGAGCTATTTGGCGGATAAATAAAATGAACAAATCAAAAATTAACGATCGCGCGACGACAACTGAAATCATTGAGATTTTTTCTTCGCTACAAGGGGAAGGGCCGCATTTAGGCCAAAAGCAGATTTTTGTACGTTTTGGGCGTTGCAACATGCATTGCCATTACTGCGACGAACTAGAGAAGATGGCCGCGGTGGATAAGTTTAAGATTTATTCCGTAGAAGCGCTCTTGAGTGAAATCAATGTCTTTGAAAAAGAAAAGGGACAGCACCACTCGGTGTCTCTGACCGGCGGGGAGCCTTTGTTTTACACACCCTTTCTTCTTAATTTTTTACCGAAGCTCAAAGAGCAGGGGTTGACCACTTATCTTGAGACCAACGGGACACTGCCGAGGGAATTGGCGTCGGTTATTAAGTGGTGCGATATCATTGCCATGGATATGAAGCCAGCCTCCTCCAGCGGAGACAGAGATTTTATGGCCAGCCACAGCGAGTTTTTGAAAATCGCCATTCAAAAGGAAGTATTCGTGAAAATCGTCGTCACGCCCGAGACATCAAAAAATGAAATCGAGCAATGCGTGGAAGTGGTGGCCAATATCAACCCCAAAATCCCATTTATTTTCCAGCCCTTAAGTGAAAATATTGGAATCAGCCAAAAAGCCCTGCACTACATCGAGCAACAATTATTCCCCATCGCCAGCCAACGCCTCGTCGATGTTCGTGTGATCCCGCAGATGCACAAAATCTGGGGTGTGCGATGAGCAGCCAATCCTTGAAAACAAATAGCTCGCGACTGTTAATAAATAGCCATCCACCATTTCATCTACCAAAAATTTGGGGCGTTTTCCCAGATTTGTTAGATTTGGGGATAAACCAAGGAGTGTAAATGATAATCTCAGATTTCCTCAAAATGGTTCGAATGAAGCAGCTTGGCATTTCAGAAAGCCAAATACTGGACTGTGTGTCGAAGCCTACGCTCAAAGGAAGTGAATCGGGTGTTGATATTTATGCTAGAAAGATCAACGGCAAAATACTTATTTGTAGCTGCAAAGGTGATCTTGTTATCACGGCCGACTACACCGATATGGCCGGAGACATTTCCAATTACACGGATGCGATACAGTTGTGGAAGATTGCTTCCAGCGCCGGTGGGCAGAATCCATTTTACACTTCTGGCTCTGGATTCGAAGTATTTGGGGACGTTAGAAAAGATTAATTCCTAAAGGAGTCGTGTAGTGACCGAGTCAGTATCATCGAGCAAGCCATATGATGTTGCACTTTCATTTTTAGAAACCGACGAAGAATTGGTTAAAAAGGTTTACGATTTAATAAACCCACGCTTAAGAGCGTTTGCCTATCTGTATGAGCAAGCACAATTAGCTGGTGCTGATGGGCAGAAAAAATTTAATAAAATTTTCGGCGAAGAGGCAAAAGTTGTTGTTGTGTTCTATAGGCCAAAGTGGGGGTCAACCGAATGGACGCGCGTAGAGGAAACGGCCATCCAAAATCGTGGTCTTAAAAAAGGGTATGATTTTGTGCTTTTAGTTATGCTCGAAAAATGTGAGCCGCCTGTATGGTTGCCTGTAAGCCGTCTATGGTGGGGTTATGAGAGATTTGGAATTGAGGGATTAGCAGGTGCGATTGAGGTAAGGGTTCAAGAGGCAGGTGGCGATGTTGCGGAGGATAGCGCCGAACAAAAAGCCATGCGCATGAGCCGTGAGATTGCTGATACGCAAGAAAAGAAACGAATTCTAGCATCGGGAGAGGGCGTCGCGCTTGCAAAAAAGAATGTCGACGAGCTATTTAAGCAACTCGAACATATTGCGGTGACGACGTCGAAAAGTAACCCTGATTTACAAATGAATTGTGAGAGGAACGCCAATATTTTTGTAATTCGTGGCAGTTGTCATAGCCTGATCTTAAATTGGCAAACCAACTATGCAAACACCTTACAACACTCAGCCTTAACTCTTAGATTGTTCAAAGGTCATATTGGTTTAGGATCAGGAATTTATATAGAAAAACCCACGCGCCTCAGAGAAGAATCATTTCAGTTTGATTTAGCTCCTGTGAGGAGGGGTTTGTGGCGGCATGGAGCAAGTAAGGCCTATTCTACGAATGACCTTGTGGGACACTCCATCGAGCTTTTGTTAGGACAAATTCAGAAGCAGTTATAAGCGCAGCAACCGGACGATGTCCTGCAAGACAGGAGTGGAGAGATGAATGAGCAAAGTTAGAGTCGCGGGTTTTTCGGTATCGATGGACGGCTTCGGCGCGGGTCTTGAGCAGAGTTTAAAAGATCCGATGGGTAAGGGTGCCATGCCTCTTCATCAGTGGTTGCTAAAAACCAACTTTTTTCGAAAAATGTTCGGGCAGGATGACGGGACGATCGGAGTTGATAACGAGTTCGCCGTGAAGTCTCAAGAGAACCTCGGCGCCTGGATACTCGGGCGCAACATGTTCGGACCGGTGCGCGGTCCTTGGCTCGACGAGAGTTGGAAAGGATGGTGGGGAGACAATCCGCCGTATCACGTGCCGGTATTTGTTTTGACCCACCATGCGCGGAAGCCGATCGTGATGCAAGGTGGCACAACTTTTTATTTCGTTACCGATGGGATTGAGTCCGCTTTAAAAAAAGCCAAAGAGGCCGCGAAAGACAAGGATGTGCGTATCGGTGGCGGCGTCTCCACGGTTCGCCAATATCTAAAAGCGGGTCTGATTGACGAGCTTCACTTGGCTTATTCGGCCGTTTTTTTAGGACACGGAGAAAATCTGCTGAATGGCATCGATTTTCCGGCGTTGGGCTTCAAGTTGGCTGAGCGGGTCGCGACTGAAGAAGCGACTCACATTGTTTTGAAAAAGCAATAAACTCTCTCACCTAATAGGAGTGCTTATGAAAAAAATCTTTATTTTAATTTCAGCGATCTTGGTGTCAACCGCGACTTATGCCGAAATGCCTGAAGGTTGGACGCCACCAAAGCCGTCGGCGGAGCTTCAGCGCATGAAAGCGCTTGAGGGACTCTGGACTGTCACGGAAAAAACCTCGGAAGGGGGCTCCAAGACCACCACCATCCAATACAAAGTAACTTCCGGTGGCACAGCGGTCACCGAAACGATCGATCCGGGCACAACGCACGAGATGATCACGGTTTATCATGACAAGGCGGGGAAGCTGGCGATGAATCACTACTGCATGCTCGGCAATCAGCCCGAAATGGAACTCAAGTCTTCTACGGCCAATAAAATGGATCTGCAAGAATCGGTTGCCAGCCAATCGCTGTTGAACGGCCAATTGCGCATGAGCTCGGTCATCATCGAGCAGCCCGACGCCAACACCCTGATCGAAACCTGGGGCGGCACCAACGCCGACGGCTCTGCCGGCAAACCAATGGTTTTCACTCTCAAGAAAACTTAAAAAATTGACCGGCCGCCATCCCGCGGGGAGAAGTAGATGAGATCGCTCGAAAATAATTTTCAAGCGAAGTTATTCTTAATCTTCTCTTTTGTCTTGGTTTTGGCGACATTGGAGACTCTTTCGTTTCTTTCTTGGAAGTTTCTTCTTCCTCCTTCTATCAAGGTAAGCGTCCAAAGCCTTTGCGTCCCAAGCTCCGCGGAGCCGATCATGAATCCCAATGCTTTCTGGCATCACGAATTGAACCCCCGGCATGATGTCTACCGGGGTCAAACCAATTCTGAGGGCTACAAAAGCTTTGATTTTAAAATGCCCAAGCCCGCAAACGAACTTCGCGTCATCTGCGTCGGCGACAGTACCGTCGAAGGCCACGGCCTGCTTGTGGATGAGACCTTTCCTTATTATCTGCAACAACTGCTGAAACGCATTGTCTCGAGATCGACGAATTATAAAAGTGTCAGCGTCTTGAACGCGGGGATCGGATCGCATAACTCCGCCTTCGCTCTTTGTCATCTCGCGCTTCGGTTGATCCATTACCAGCCCGATGTTGTCGTGCTGAAGGTTGGCTATAATGACTACATTCCGTACATTCTTCCTGGCATGCGATACGATTACACGCACGCTTTTCCGGCGCCCTACATGCGCTACATCTCTCGGAATCCTTATTGGTCTTTGGCCAGGCACAGCTATCTCTTGAAGGCCATGGGGATCTTGCTGTTCAACGACGAAGTGAATGTTCCGTATCAGGATTTTTCAGGGTATGTTTCGAAAGAAAAGTTGGAGGCGATGGATTATTCGTCGAATGAAGATAAGTTCTACATTTATGCCGAAAATATTCGATCGATGATCGTTTTATGCAAAGCCCGAGGGATCCGGATCTATTTGCTGGATCTGCCCACTTCGCCCAATCCCAAGCATTATGCGGGCAACAATCTTTTCAAATCGCAAAAATACCGCACCTTGATAAAAAGATTTGAATCCGAAGCCGCGCGTGTCGCTGAGGAAGAAGGGGTTTCTGTCATTCCGACCGCAGATGTTTTGGAGAGCGCCGACTTTAGAGATCATTGCCACACGCTTATTTCCGGCAATATGAAAATTGCCCGAAAAATAGCCGACTTTGTTTTCCATATCTATCCCGAAACAGAATCAAACCGTGCAAAATAAAAAATCAAAATTTTTAATCGCGATGTTTTTTTGCGCGTTACTGGGCATTTTATTGTCCGGAGAGACGCTCATCCGGTCGTTCGGGCATTTGGATCAGGATGGAAATTTCTGGGCGCGTTCTTTCCAATGCTATCCTTACCGGATTCCTCTCAAAACGTGGCATGAAAAAATCAATCAGTATCAACAATCAAAAAATACCAGCATTCTGTATGACCCGTTGTTGGGTTGGGCTCCCAGACCGGGGAGTCAATCTCAAGACGGGTATTATTTATACAATGAGGATGGGATACGAGCCGATCGTTGTGATTTTGTTGTTTCGAAAACCCCCGCTCCGGGAGTGCTAAGAATTGTCATTGTGGGGGATTCTTTTACCCGCGGGGATGATGTTTCGTTTGAAGACACCTGGGGATATCTGTTGGAAAAAAATCTTAAGAAAGCGGGAATCAACGCGGAAGTGCTTAACTTTGGCGTGGGTGGTTATGGGGTGGATCAGGCTCTTCTTCGATGGAAAAAGACAGGTTCTTTGTATGATCCTCAAATTATTATTCTTGGACTCCCATTAGAAAATATTTTAAGAAATGGCAATTTAGTAAGACCGTTTTACGCTCCAAGCCCGATGTTTCCTTTTTTTAAACCGCGCTTTATTTTGGAGAAGGGCGTATTGAAGCTTGTAGATACCCCGACCCCCACGCCGGATAAAATAATGAGCATCGTCGAGAAATTCGATACCTGGGAATATTCAAAGTATGAATATTGGTATGACAGAAATAAATACCAAGACCGCCTTTTTTTGAATAGCAGGTTAATCTCTTTTTGTTACTCGTTATTTCAGGAAACTTTTTTTAAAAAACAACTCCATCCCAAAGAAGACTTGGAGCTTCTGAGTTTGGCGATCATTTCAGCGTTTGGAAACGAATTGAGATCCCAAGGGAAAATCTTTGATGTTCTTTTCCTTCCTAGCAAGGAAAATCTAAATTCCCCAAGCATTCCTTTCCTTGAAAACCTCCAGAAGACGGAAACGGTCATCAGCCCGCGGAGCCGTTTTTTGGAGGAGGCAGGTAAGTCCGGCGCGCGAACTCTCATCCCACAGCACTATTCGGCGAAAGCCAATAAGATCGTTGCCGACGCGATGACGGAATTTATTCTGAAGGGGAGAGCTTAGTCCTTTGAGCCATTATTTTTTAGCGTTGGCGTGGGGGGTCACGGTTTCGGCGGCATTTTGGGGTTGGGGAAAGGCCGCCGAGTTTTTTGTGTGCCATAAAAATACATTGTCCTCCGCCAATCAAACCGCCCTCGGGATAAGCGCCATCATTTTGTTTGGAGGAATTTTAAACTCGGTTGGATTTCTTACAAAAAACGCTCTCCTTTTAATGGTATTATCCGGTGTTTTGTTTCATTTGCTGAGAAATGAAAAGACTGCGGTCGGGGAAGGGGAAAGCTCTTTTAGTGTGCCGGTTTTTATTCTTTTAGCCGCCGCCATTGTTTTCTTTATGGGATTTGTCTTTGAATACCGGGTTAATTTGTGGGATGACCCTACGGCTTATTTTGTATTTCCAAAGAAAATAGTTGAAACCGGCTCTTTAGGTTTGGATCCCTTTTCGGAGCGAAGGTTGGTGCCTGGGTTGGGTGCCCACTTCGTCCTTCAATCTTTTCTTCTTACTTATTTATCGATAGAAAATCTGCATATTTTAGATCCTGGTCTTGCCATCGCGCTGCTCGCTTTTTTAATTTACGACAGGGCTCGAAATAAAGGTCTATCGGCTTGGGCGTCTTTTAGTGTCGGAATCATCCCTTTTATTTTGCCTGTTCTTATCAAAAATGCGAGCGCGCAATTTCTGCCTTTAGCGCTGAATTTAAGCATGCTCGGCTTTTTGGATCTGCGAAACTCTATTTCAAATAAGCAGAAACTTATTTTTGTGTCGCTGTTGGCGGCCGCCGCCTGCGGGCTCAAGTCCAACTGGATTTTGCCCACATTGTCATTGCTGTTTGTTTTTTATACCGCTTCTTTAAATGAAAGAAAAAAGAATGGATTGTTGAAAGAGTTTGCAGGCATTCTCGTGATGATTTTTCTGTTTCTTTTGCCTTACATGGCCTCTCTTTATCAATCCTCGGGAACGATGCTCTTTCCTTTTTTAGGGAAGGGTTTTCACGCTACTTCGTATGGAGTGGAGTTTTCAAAAAATAGCAGCACAATCTACCGGAAAATAGGGGGCGATCTTGCAGGAAATTTTTATTTTGTCGCCTGCTGGATGTCTCTTCTTATTTTTTGTGGGCACGCCGCTTTAAATAAGAAAATAGGAGACTCGTTTAAAACCACGCTCGCTGTCTCAATTTCTTATTTTCTCGTTCCCACAGCCTTTATTTTTTTAATCGCGTTTCCTAACGCAATGGGCATTGCTTATGGCCAGCCGGCATTCCTAGGTTGTTTGTTAGTAGTATTGATAGAAATCCTGGCTATTCCTCAGAATTACTTTGCCTATCAGCCTAGTTTTCTTTTTTGGTTTGTCGTTACTTTCATGATAAGTTCTAATTGTTACGAGATTCCTCAGGCATTTCGGCATGAGTTTGACGGCATGCGAAAAGCTTTTTCTGGCGAGCGAATTATTTCCGCGGAGGAGGGCTCGCGCTATCGCTTGATGCAAGAATGCGTGCCTAAAGGACAAACGGTGCTCGCGGTTTTAAAAAACTGCTATCTTTTGGATTTTTCACGCAATCAAGTTTTTACCGCCGATTTTCCGGGAGAGGTGTCCCCGCCTCCGGGGTGGCCGTTTTTGGAGGGGGCAGAAGAGTTCGCGAAGTATCTTCGAGGGCAATCGATACGCTATGTGGCATTCAACCAGTCATGGGAGATTCCAAAGCGCGCAAGGAATCCGGTGACAAGACATCCCCGGAACTGGATTGACACGCAATTCATTCTATTTACGGACACGACACATCAATTGATGGATTTAAAGAAAATCAGAAAAAGTTTATACGACGATGGAGATATTTGTTTAATTGATCTGGAAGCGGAGCCGGTAAAGGGGGAGGGTTAATGCTAGTTTCTGTGGTCATGCCATGCCTTAACGAAGAAGAGGCGATTGGGTTGTGCATCGAGAAGGCTCAAAAGGTGTTGCAGATGAACGGAATCGAGGGGGAGGTTGTTGTTTGTGACAACGGATCCACGGATCGATCCGCTCAGATCGCCAAAGAAAAAGGGGCTGTCGTGGTGCATCAGCCCATCCGTGGATATGGAAATGCCTATCTTAAGGGTTTCTCAGCCGCCAATGGAAAATACATCGTCATGATTGACGCGGATGACACCTATGATTTTAATTTGATTCCGGTTTTCTTGGATTATTTGCAAAACAGAAACTGTGATTTTGTCACGGGAAGCCGCTATTTGAAAGGCGGAGACAAGAACATTACGCTGTTGCATCGTTATTTGGGAAACCCGGCTTTGACAGGGATACTTAATTTTCTGTTTGGAACCCGTTATACGGACGTCTATTCAGGATACCGAGCTTTTACACAGGAGGTTTATAAGAAAATACAGCCCGTTAGTCCTGGTATGGAATTTAATTTGGAATTGGCGATTAACGCGGGTCTTGCCGGATGCCGTGTCGCGGAAATTCCGATCCAGCTGGCGCCGCGCAAAGGGAAGTCGAAGTTGCGCACGATGCAAGACGGGTGGAGAAGTTTAAGGATGATGTTGCTTTATTGTCCGAGCAAAGTTTTTGTTTGGCCGGGCGTTTTCTTGATCGCTTCAGGCCTGTTTTTTCACTTGGCGTCTCTTTTAGGGTTGATCCGGTTTCAAGGACGCGCGCTGGAAACGGTGACCAGTATTTTTGCCATGATTTTCAGTGTGGTGGGACTTCAGATCTTTGTTTTTGGTCTCTACGCCAAAACCTATTCGTGGAGCTCCCGTTTTGATAGAAGAAATTTAGGACTGCTTCGTTTCTACCGCTATCTAAGCCTGGAAAAAGGATTGTTGTTGGGCTTTCTGCTTCTTGTTTTTGGCGGCATCATGATTGGGGGATTGCTGGTTCAATGGGTGGAGCTTCAATTCATGCCGCTTCCGCACCCGGCATTGGCAAGCTTTGCGGCCACGGTGATGATTTATGGATTTCAAATCATATTCTCTTCTTTGTTTATCTCGGCGATGATGATCCGGGTCGTAAGAAAAGGGTTGCCGCTGGAGAACTAAAATTTGAGGAAGTATGAAAAATAAAATTATTGTGATTGGGACTAAAAATAGGGATAAGTTGCGCGAGCTGAAGAGGCTTTTGCGGGGGATGAAACTTCGGGTGAAGTCTTTGGCGGATTTTCCGGAGTGTGAGGATGTGGAGGAGACAGGGAAGACATTTGTCGCCAACGCGAAGCTTAAGGCGCGGTTTTATTCGAAGCATACAAAGTCCTTGGCGTTTGCGGATGATTCGGGATTGATGGTCAACGCGATCAACGGAAGGCCGGGGGTTTACTCCGCGCGTTTTGCGGGAGCGGGATGCACGTATTTGGACAATAATCGCAAGCTTCTCAAGATGCTCGTCAAGACTCCCGAAGCCAAACGCGGCGCAAAATTTGTGTGTGTGATCGCCATTTATGATAATGGAAAACTCATCGGCACGGTTCGCGGAGAATGTGTCGGAAAAATAGCTACTGAGATTCGCGGCGCTAACGGGTTTGGCTATGACCCTGTTTTTATCCCCAAAGGCTTCAACAAAACCTACGCGGAAATCTCCGCCAAGCAAAAAAATACCGTCAGCCATCGCGGCCGCGCGTTACGCGCTGCCCAAAAATTTCTCCAATCCTATCTGAATTAGCTTTTTTTCTTAAACAGAGCTAAAATAGACGCTTATGAACAAAAACCGTCTATTTTTTATTCTCAATCTTCTGGTCAGCGTCGGCCTTCTTTTGTTCTTGGTGCATGAGAATGAGGGACGTACCGCCGCAGAAGAAAAACTGCGTGATTTGAATTACAAAATAAATACCGTCAACACCGAGAAAGATTCCGCGATCACGGAGCTTCAGGGACAGATTCATGATTTAGAAGTAAAGCTTGAAGATTCCCGCCAGGAACATGAAAGTATTTTGGCTGCCAAAGAAACTCAACTTGAAGAACTGGATACGCAAATAAAAGAGGCCGAGGCGGCGCATGCGGAAGCGTTAAAAGCCAAAGACGCCGAATTATCCGAGTTGACCGCGAAAGCCAAGGCCGATCAAGACAAGCTCTCCGCGCTTTTAAAAGATAAAAACACGGAAATCGCCGATCTGAGCCAGCGCGAGGAAGAAAGCTCCGCTAAAATTTCCGCTCTTTTAAAGAAAACTCAAGCGTTGGAGGCTCAAAGTTTATCCTGTGACAGTGAACGCGCGTCGTTGGCGGCTCGTCTTAAAAAGGCGCAAACCGATAGCGCGGAGCTTTCCAAGCTTTTGAGCGGTTCTAAAGCTGAAAAATCCACGGCGGATTAAAGAGGATTAGTTGACGGACTCATCATTTTTCTATATAACATTTTTATGCCCAAACCTTTCATAACCTCTTCTATTGGACGTAAATACGTCATGGCCGTCACCGGTCTTATTCTTTTTGGGTTTGTGATTGTTCACATGCTTGGCAATCTTCAGATATTTTTAGGGCAAGAAGCGTTAAACGCTTACGCCGAGCACCTGGAGGATTTTGGGGCATTGCTCTGGATCGCGCGGGGCATTCTTCTGACAGCGCTTGTCGCGCATATGATTTCCGCTTTATCGTTGGCTATTGAAAATAAAAATGCCCGGCCGATTCCTTACGCCGTACAAGATACCGTGCAGGCGAGCTTCGCGTCACGCACCATGGTGATGACGGGTCTTATTATTTTTGCTTTTGTTATTTTTCATTTGGCACATCTGACATTTGGAAAAATTCATCCGGAGGTTTATAGCCTGATGGATGCCAAAGGCCGGCACGATCTGTACTCGGTGGTGATTCTTGGTTTTCAAGATTATCGTGTCGCGGGAACGTATGTGCTGGCGATGTTTTTCTTGTGTTTGCATTTGAGTCACGGGATCTCAAGCTTATTTCAATCGTTGGGGCTCAATAACGTTAAAACCCAGCCCGTATTTAAAACGGCCGCCAAACTCATCGCACTTTTAATTTTTATCGGCAATTGCTCCATTCCCATGGCCTCGCTTTTTGGCGTGTTAAAGCCCGCGGGAGGATTTTAGAAGATGGCACTCGACTCTAAAATTCCTCAAGGGCCGCTAGAAAAAAAATGGCAAAGCCGCAAATTTGAATTAAAACTCGTCAATCCCGCCAATAAAAGAAAATACAAGGTGATTGTGGTCGGATCGGGTTTGGCCGGCGCGTCTGCGTCCGCAACTTTGTCTGAGCTTGGTTACAATGTCAGTTGCTTTTGTTTCCAGGACAGTCCGCGCCGCGCGCATTCGATAGCCGCGCAGGGAGGCATCAACGCCGCTAAAAATTATCAGAATGACGGCGACAGCGTTCAGCGCCTTTTTTATGACACGATTAAAGGCGGAGATTTTCGTGCGCGCGAAGCCAATGTGTATCGTTTAGCGGAAATTAGCACCGCGATTATCGATCAATGCGTGGCGCAGGGCGTGCCTTTTGCGCGGGAGTACGGCGGAACGCTAGCCAATCGTTCTTTTGGTGGCGCTCAAGTCTCGCGCACTTTTTATGCGCGGGGACAGACGGGGCAACAGCTTCTTTTGGGTGCTTATCAAGCGCTAGAACGCCAGATTTCTTTAGGCAAAGTGAAGATGCATTCGCGTCACGAGATGTTGGAGCTTGTCGTCGTCGACGGTCACGCCAAAGGCATTGTGACGCGCAATCTTGTCACCGGAAAAATCGAGTCTCATGCCGCGGACGCGGTGGTGCTGGCGACCGGCGGTTATTCCAACGCTTTTTATTTGTCTACCAATGCCGTGGGTTGCAATGTCACCGCCATTTGGCGCGCGCATCGCAAAGGCGCTTTCTTTGCCAACCCTTGCTACACACAGATTCATCCGACTTGCATCCCCGTCAGCGGTGATTATCAATCAAAGTTGACGCTCATGTCCGAATCGCTTCGCAATGACGGGCGCATCTGGGTGCCCAAGCAAAAAGGGGACAAGCGCGCGCCGGGGGATATTCCGGAAGCGGAACGGGATTATTATCTGGAAAGAAAATATCCGAGCTACGGCAATCTCGCGCCAAGGGATATCGCGTCTCGCAGTGCCAAGGAAGTTTGTGATGAGGGTCGCGGGGTGGGCGAGCATGGCCGCGGGGTGTACTTGGATTTTGCGGACGCCATCAAGCGGCTTGGCGAAAATACGATTCGCGAGCGTTACGGCAATCTGATAGATATGTACGAGCGCATCACCGGCGAAAATCCTTATAAGGTGCCGATGCGGATCTATCCAGCGCTTCATTATACGATGGGCGGTCTGTGGGTGGATTATCACTTGATGAGCAATCTTCCCGGTCTATTTGTGTTGGGAGAAGCCAATTTTTCGGATCATGGCGCCAATCGCTTGGGCGCGAGCGCGTTGATGCAGGGACTGGCGGACGGTTATTTTATTTTGCCGTACACCATCGGGGATTATTTCGCGACGCATAAAAAACCAAAAGTTTCGACTGATCACGCGGAATTTAAAAAAACCGAAGCGGAGGCAACCGCAAAGATTCAAAAACTTTTATCCGTGAAGGGCAAACGCACACCGGCCTCATTTCATCGCGAGCTTGGACATTTGCTTTGGGAATATTGCGGCATGGCGCGAACGGAAGCGGGGCTCAAAACTGCGCTGGCCAAAATCCCGGTGCTTCGTGAAGAATTTTGGAAAAATGTCAACGTGATGGGCGAGGGCGAGGATTTTAACCAGTCACTCGAGCGCGCGGGACGTGTGGCGGATTTTATGGAATTTGCCGAGCTGATGTGCCTGGATGCTTTGGAGCGCAAAGAATCCTGCGGCGGACATTTTCGTTCGGAGTACCAGACCGCCGAAGGCGAAGCCAAGCGCGATGATGCCAATTTTTGCTATGCGGCCGCGTGGGAATTTAAAGGCGTCGGCGCCAAGCCCGAGCTTCATAAAGAACCTTTGACCTTCGAAAGCATTCATTTGGCGGAGAGGAATTATAAATGAAGCTGAAGTTGCGTGTGTGGCGTCAAAAAAATTCAACCGACCGGGGTCGCCTGGCGGAATACAATGTCGACAATATCAGCGAGCATATGTCTTTTCTGGAAATGCTCGATGTGGTGAACGAGAGTTTGGCCGGGCAAGGAATTGAACCAATTGCGTTTGACAGCGATTGCCGCGAAGGGATTTGCGGGATGTGTTCGCTGGTGATCAACGGAATTCCTCACGGTCCCGAACGCGGCACAGCGACTTGTCAGCTACACATGAGAAAATTTAAAGACGGCGAAACCATCACGATTGAGCCGTGGCGTGCAAAGGCGTTTCCACCGGTCAAAGATTTAACCGTGGATCGGAGCGCGTTTGACCGGATTATTCAAGCAGGCGGATTTGTCTCGGTGAACACCGGAAGCGCACCGGACGCCAACGCGACCTTGATTGGCAAAAACATTGCCGAGACCGTGATGGACGCGGCGGCTTGCATTGGTTGCGGCGCTTGCGTGGCCGCTTGTAAAAACGCGTCCGCGATGCTTTTTGTGGCGGCCAAGGTGTCTCATTTGGCGCTGTTGCCTCAGGGTGAGGTTGAGAAAAAAGCGCGTGTCGAAAACATGGTGGCGCGTATGGACGCCGAAAAGTTTGGCAATTGCACCAATCAGTCGGAATGTCAGGCTGTTTGTCCCAAAGAAATTAGCGTGGAATTCATCGCCAGAATGAATCGCGAATATTTTAAAGCTTCGCTGAGTCCCAAAAGCGAAATCAAAGGAGAAGATTAATGGAAAATAGTTCCCCAGAGACCCCGAAAGCGCCGGGCATTGTGATGTTTACGGCGGTGCTTAATTTCATTACGGCCGGCCTCGGAGCAGTCATGATATTTATCGGTGGACTCGGCCTTCTTTTTGGCTCAGTGATGAGAGGTCTGTCTCATTTTTTTCAAACACAGGTCACACAATATTCCAAAACGACGAGTATGGGCGATGTGGATCTTTCCGCCATCAACACGGCTAATGTGATGAATATTATTCTGATCGCGATTTTGGCGATTGGGCTTCTCATCACGATTTCTTCAGTGGTAATGGGGCTAGGTCTTCTTCGCGGTAAAAAATGGGCGTGGTATTTTCAAGTCGCCACCAGCGTTCTAAGTTTGCTCGGTTTTCCTTTTTGGACTATCGTCAACGGCGTTATCTTATTTTGTTTTTTTCAACAACCCACACGAAATTATTTTAAGGTATAAATCCCATGGCTCTAGTGAAAGCAAAAATACGGGTGGGGCATAGTCCCGATCCCGATGACGCGTTTATGTTTTACGCGATCGCACATGACAAAATCAAAACTGATGGCATGACATTTTCTCATGTGATCGAAGACATTGAGAGTTTGAATAAACGCGCGTTTAAAGGCGATCTGGAAGTGACGGCCGTGTCCGCGTTCGCTTTTTTTCAGGTCGCGGATAAATACGCGCTCATGCCTTGCGGCGCGAGTATCGGGGAAAATTATGGGCCAATCGTGGTTTCTAACAAATCCGTTTACCCTAAAGAGCTTGAAGGAAAAAAAATCGCGGTGCCAGGGCTCAACACGACCGCTTATCTGGCGCTCCGGATTTTTATGCCCAAGTTTCAAGAAGTGGTAATTCCCTTCGATAAGATCCTCGACGCGGTAAAAGCCGGGGAAGTGGATGCGGGGCTCATCATTCACGAAGGCCAGTTGACTTACGAAACGCTGGGTTTTAAAAAGGTTGTGGATTTGGGTGAATGGTTCTATGAAATGACCAAGCTTCCTTTGCCGCTCGGCGTTGATGTGATCCGTAAAAATCTGGGTCGCGACGTGATGCGTAAAACGACTCGTATTTTAAAAGATAGCATTGAATACGGCTTAAAGCATCGTGAAGAGGCTCTCGAATACGCCATGAAATTTGGTCGTGGCATTCCCACCAAAACGGCCGATGAATTTGTCGGCATGTACGTCAATGATTTCACCGTCAATATGGGCAAGAAGGGCAAAGAAGGCCTGATGCTTCTCCAAAGAGCCGCCTTCGAGCGTGGCCTCATCCCCAAAGAAAAGAAAATCGAATTTGTCGATATGAAATAGGGCATACTTCTTGTAGGGGCAGGATAGGCTCCTCAAGGAGAGTTTGCTTTGAAAATCATGGTTGTGGATGACGAAAAGGGTTGCACCGAACTGCTTCGGAGGATGCTGGAGCAGATGGGGCATCAAAAGATTGAAGCCGTCAGCGCGTCAAACGTGCTGAAACGTCTCCATGCGGAGCCTTACGACTTGTTATTTCTGGACTACGGGATGCGCGAACTCCAAGGTGACGTGGTTTGCCGCTACATCCGTCAGGACGCCGCTCTAAAAACCCTACCCATCATCATCGTGACCGGCTATGATCATCTGACAGCGCCTTTCTTCAAATCTTTCGGCGCCAATGACGTGCTCTACAAACCTGTGGAGTACGACAATCTAAAAAGAATAATTCAGCCTTACCTAAAAGCTGCGTAAGTTTCCACCAGTTTTCACATGGCCTCATTTGTGATATAGTTTTTCCATGAAAGCCAAGCCCGCCAAGAATGCAAGTTTTGTTCAAGAGTCCTCCGAATGGGTGAGAAAACCCAAGAAGATGGACGCCAATCTGCAGGATTATTTCAAAGCTTATAAAAATTTTTCGTGGAAGAATGTCGAGAAGGAGTTTGACTGGCACAAGACCAAAAAGGTCAATATCGTCCATGAGATGATTGACCGGCACGCGGCGGGTGTCCGGAAAAATAAAGTCGCGCTTTATTTTTGGGATCCCACCTCGACTTCTTTTCATCCTCAGGGACGGGACGAAAAATACACCTTTCTTGATTTAAAAAATCTTTCCAGCCGCTTTGGCAATGTTTTAAAGAAAAATCAGATCAAGAAAAAAGACCGCATCGCCGTTTTTCTGCCGCGCACACCGGAGCTTTATATTTCCATCCTGGGAATTCATCGCATTGGCGCGATCCCGGTGCCGCTGTTTGAGGCCTTCATGGAAGCGGCGATCGAAGATCGTTTATCCAATAGCGAAGCCAATACGATTGTGACAACACCGGAACTTCTGAGCCGCATCCCTTTTAGTAAATTGCCGCATTTGAAACATCTGGTGTTTGTGGGGCAGACATCGGGCACCAATACAAGTTATGGCCTACCACCGACGGTACGCATCCATCATTATTATGAAGAAATGAAATCCGCGTCCAATTATCTGGAGCCGGCATGGCTCGGCGTGGATGACGGGCTTGTGATTCATTACACTTCCGGCTCGACCGGGCGCTCCAAGGGTGTTTTGCATCGCCAATACGCGATGGTCGGGCATTTTCAAACCTCCAAATGGGCGCTGGATCTAAAAGAAGAAGATGTTTATTGGTGCACGGCGGATCCCGGATGGGTGACGGGAACTTCTTATGGGATTTATGGGCCGTGGACAATGGGAATCTCGAGTGTTGTGCTCGGCGGGCGCTTTGCCGTGGAACGTTGGTACGAGGCCATTGAAAAATATCAGGTGTCGGTTTGGTACAGCGCGCCCACGGCGTTTCGAATGCTGATGGCGCATGGAAAAGAAATTCCCGCGCGCCACCATTTAAAAAGCTTGCGGCACATTTGTTCGGTGGGAGAACCGCTTAATCCCGAAGCCTTGCGCTGGATACGCGAGATCACGGGGCTCGCGCCTCATGAGACTTGGTGGATGACGGAAACCGGGATGCACATTATTTGTAATTACCGGAGCCTGGATTTTAAAATCGGCGCGATGGGTCGGCCGTTTCCGGGAACATACGCGACTGTGGTGGATGACAAAGGAAAAGAGTTGCCGCCCAACACGCTGGGTAATCTTGTCGTAAAAACACCATGGCCGGGGATGATGAAAGAAATTTGGGGAAATCCCGCCAAGTATAAGGAATATTTTCGGATCAAAGGCTGGTATTTGAGCGGGGACACGGCGTATCGGGATAAAGAAGGATTTTTGTGGTTTGCAGGTCGCGCGGATGATGTGATCAAAACAGCCGGGGAGCGAGTGGGGCCTTTTGAGGTTGAAAGCGCTTTGGTTCAGCACCCGGCGGTGGCGGAGGCGGGAGTGATTGGAAAGCCTGACGAGCTTCGCGGGCATATTATCAAAGCTTTTATCAGCCTGCGCAGTGGGTTTACGCCATCCGATATTCTCAAAAAAGAAATCAGCGAGTTTGTCCGCAAAAACATGGCCGCTCACGCCGCCCCCCGCGAAATCGAATTCTGCGAAAAAGTCCCCAAAACCCGCTCCGGAAAGATTATGCGCCGCGTCCTCCGCGCCTGGGATCAAGGTATCCCCGTCGGCGACATTAGCACCATGGAAGAATAAAATTCTGGTATAATTTAAAAAATTAATCGAAAGGATATTTCATGTTCGGAAAAATGAAGGGGATGATGGATCAGCTCAATATGATGAAGACGCTGATGGCGGATGAGAATTTTAGGGCGTTTATTTCGCATCCGAAGGTGCAAGAGGTGTTCAAGGATCCGGAATTTAAGGCAATCGCCAAGAGTCAGGATTTTTCGAAGATTATGCGTCATCCAAAATTTGCGGGAGTGATGCGGGATCCCGAAGTCGCGGCGCTGATGTCTAAAATTAACCCTCAGAGCATTCTTCAAAAATAATGTTTTTAAAAAAATGCTCCCAAGGGATTGTTTTCACTCTCCTAAGCTTCGCGGTGATTTTGTGGATGACGCCATTTGCGTTGGCCGCTTCGCGCGTGGAGTCGGTGGATCAGGACGGGGATGGCAAAAAAGAAACGCAGAAATTTTATAACGATAAAGACACGTTGGTGCGCACCGCCAAAGACACCAATGGCGACGGCAAGCCGGATCAATTCACTAAATTTTTAAAGGGAAGAAATTTAATTTTGCGTGAATTTGACGCCAACGGGGACGGAAAAATCGACAAACGCAAGCTAATGGAATGGGGTTCCCGTCGTCTGGTTCCGGGGCAGTCCGAGATCCCTAGCTACGTGCCGCTCCAGACGGAAGAGGACTCCAACTACGACGGGAAGATTGACGCCTACACGGAAAAGGGCAATAAAGACGCCGCCAAGACCAAAATCGGACAGCCCTTTAACACCCGCATTTCCACTTGACAACCTAGAACCCGAGTGCTATCCTTTCACCTTTCTCTCAAGGAGATTTATGTCAACTTTTATGGCGAATAAAAAAGATTATTTAGATAAGAAATGGCATGTCATCGATGCTAAAGGGGAGACCCTGGGTCGTCTGGCGACACGCATTGCCCGTATTTTGATGGGCAAAAACAAAACGGATTATACGCCGCATGTGGAAACAGGTGACGGCGTGATCGTTCTGAATGCCGGCCAAGTGGTTGTGACTGGCAACAAGGGCAGAGGAAAGATTTACACTCGTTTTACCGGCTATCCGAGTGGTATCATCCGCCGCACTTTTGACGAGGTGATGCAGCGTGATCCTTTGTATGCGTTGAAGCATGCCGTCAAGGGAATGCTTCCCAAGAACACGCTCGGCAAGCGAATGATCACCAGACTTTTACTTTATACGGGCAGTGAGCATCCTCACGCGGCTCAAATTTCAAATGGGAAGCCTAAAGCTTCCAAAGAAAAAGCGAAAGCGACTACCACTAAATGAAAACTGATGTGAAGCCCACAGAAACAAAAAAAGTTGAATTGATGAAGGCTCCAAAGGACAAACAGATCGCCACCGGCCGCCGCAAAGAAGCGACCGCGCGTGTTCAGCTTTTTAAAGGATCCGGAAAAATTCAAGTCAACGGCAAAGACATCGCCACCTACTTTGGTCGGCCGACGCTTCAGATGTTGGTTCGCCAGCCTTTGGAAGCCATGCAGCTCAACGCCAAGATTGATGTGATCGCCAATGCCCGTGGCGGCGGTTTAGCCGGACAGGCCGGAGCGGTTCGTCACGCTATTTCCAGAGCGCTTGTCAGCTTTGATGAAACATTGAAAACACTTTTACGCCGCGGCGATTTCTTGACTCGCGATCCCCGTATGAAAGAACGTAAGAAATACGGACGCAAGGGCGCGAGACGGCGATTCCAGTTTTCGAAGAGATAAGGACGATTTTAGACGCATTAAGCAACAAAGCATAATTTCCATAACTCTAAGAATAGCCGAGCTTTACGCTCGGCTTTCTTTTTTATTTTTTGACAGAATGGCAAAAGCTCTCTATAATGTGGGCTTCTGTTTGAATTTATTGAACTTAGGATAAGGAATCAGTCTTGTGAAAAAAATTAGAGTAGGTGTTGTCGGAGCCACCGGATATACCGGCGAAGAAATTGTAAAAATTCTCGCCAAGCATCCTCAGGCCGAGCTGACGTATGTCTCCGGAAAAGAAGACCGGGACGTTAAGATTCAGGATATTTTTCCTTATCTAAAAAATTCGCTGGATTTGGAATGCCGTGCTTTTTCATTTGAGGAAGCGGCGGAAAAATGTGATCTGGTTTTTTTATCTCTGCCGCATACCGTCTCCCAGGAATTTGCGCCGCGATTTTTGAAAGCCAAAATTAAAGTCATTGATGTCAGCGCGGATTATCGTCTGAAAGACGAAGCGATCTATGAAAAGTTTTATAAGGTCAAGCACAAGGACTTGGTGAGTTTGCGCCAGGCGGTGTACGGTCTTCCGGAAGCCAATCGGGACAAGATCAAATCGGCGACGCTCATTGCGAATCCAGGCTGTTACCCGACAGGCTCTATTTTAGGAATATTGGCCGGCGCTAAAAAAGGTGTGTTGGATCTGGATTCTATCATCATTGACGCCAAAAGCGGCGTGACTGGCGCGGGACGGAAAGCCGAGAAAGCGCTTAATTTTTCCGAGGTCAACGAATCTTTCAAGGCCTACAAGCTTTTTGAGCATCAGCATGTGCCCGAGATCAATCAAGAGCTCGAGCGTGCCACGCGCAAAGAAGTGAGCGTGGTGTTTGTGCCGCATCTTTTGCCGATCAATCGAGGGATTTTGAGCACTATTTACGTGAAGCTCAAGAAAAAAACAAACACAGCTGAGCTTATCGCGCTTTACAAGAAATTTTATCAAAACGAACCCTTTGTGAAGGTGTATGAAGGCGGTGCGCTACCGGAAATTAAGCACGTGGCGCATACCAATTTTTGCGATATCGGGCTTCGTGTCAATGAATCCAAGAATCTCGCCGTGATTGTGACGGCGATTGATAATCTGGGCAAGGGCGCGGCCGGTCAAGCGGTGCAAAATATGAATATCATGTCGGGTTTTGATGAAAGGGCAGGCCTGTGATTAAAGTGGTTCAACATGGCGTCACAGCTCCCATTGGTTTTAAAGCCAACGGGCTCTATTGCGGCATCAAAAAATCTAAAAAGAAAGATTTGGCGCTAATTTATTCCGAGAAGCCGTGTCTGGCCGCCGGCGTTTTTACGACCAATAAAATTCAAGCCTCTTGCGTGGTGATCAACAAAGAATATTTGAAAGACGCCCGGGCACAGGCGATTGTGGCGAATTCCGGCAATGCTAATTGCATGACCGGCGAAAGCGGCTTTGAAAACTCGCGAGCCATGGGTTTGGCGGTTGCGCGGGCGCTCAAATTCAATAAAAAAGACGTGCTCGTGGCTTCTACCGGTGTGATTGGAAAGCCTCTGCCGATTAAAAAAATTTTAAACGCGATTCCGGAGCTGGTGCATGGAGCTAGCCGCCAAGGCGGGGAGCTTGCGGCTGCCAGTATTTTGACGACGGATCGCATGAATAAAGAAATCGCCGTCGAGCTTTATGTCGGGAAAAGAAAAATTAAAATCGGCGCGATCGCTAAAGGCGCAGGGATGATTCACCCGCAAATGGCGCTTCATCCGCCCAAGCACGCGACCATGCTTTGCTTTGTGACGACGGACGCCGTGATCGCGCACAACGCGCTTCGTGACGCGTTGGATCAGGCGATGCAGAAAACATTTAACACTATTACGATTGATGGCGACATGTCCACCAATGACATGGTGGTGATTTTGGCCAATGGCATGGCGCAAAATAAGAAAATCGTCGAAAAAACCAAAGAGTTCCGGGATTTTTCAAAAGCACTGGAGATGATTTTTTTGCATATCGCCAAGCTCATGATCCGGGATGCCGAAGGCGCAACCAAATTTGTGGAAATTTCTGTCAAGGGCGCACAAACGCATGAAGACGCGACACTTGTATCGCGTGCGGTGGCCAGCTCCAATCTTTTTAAATGCGCGTTGTTCGGTTGCGATCCTAACTGGGGACGCATCGCAGCGGCGGTTGGTTATTCCGGCGCGCATGTGGATCCGTGGAAAATGCAGATTTATCTAGGCAAAGAATTAGTGCTGAGAAATGGCGGCCGGGTCAAAAAGCAGGCGGCGGTGCTCAACCGTGTATTCGCGCAGAAAAATATTAAAATCACCGTTGATTTAGGTTTGGGAAAATACGCGGCGACCGCGTACACCTGCGATTTTTCAACCAATTACGTAAGAATAAACTCTGCTTACCGGACTTAGGAGAAGCTAGAATGCCCATGAAAGAAATGATTAAAAAAGCGGACGTGCTGATCGAGGCGCTTCCGTACATCCAAAGCTTCTATGACAAAACCATTGTCATCAAATACGGCGGCGCGGCGATGACGGACATTGATATTCGCCGGAATGTTTTGGAAGACATTGTGTTTATGAGTTATGTGGGTATGAGGCCGATTTTGGTTCACGGCGGCGGACCGTACATTTCCAAGCGCATTGAAGAGCTTGGCAAAGAAGTAAAGTTTGTCCGCGGTTTTCGCGTCACCGATGAAGAGACAATGGAAGTGGTGGAAGAAGAGCTTTCCAAGGTCAATCGCGAGATTGTCCGAGAAATCATTTCGTTGGGCGGAAGCGCTATTTCGCTTTCCGGCAAAGAAGATCATTTGATCGAGGTTCGTAAACACGCCGAAATCGACGGAACCGATATTGGCTTTGTGGGAGAGATCACAAAAATTAACGGCGACGTGATTCAAAAAATGATCACTAGTGACATTATTCCCGTGATTTCGCCGATCGGCATCGGGAAAGACAGCTTTACCTATAATATCAACGCGGATCAATCCGCCGCCGAAATCGCGCGGGGACTCAACGCGCTCAAGCTTGTTTTGCTGACCAATGTGCGTGGCATCATGAAAGACCAGAAAGATCCGGAGTCGGTGCTTTCGCATTTGAGCATTGCCGAAGTGGACGGTTTGATTGATTCCGGCGTGATCAGCGGCGGCATGATTCCCAAGGTCAAAGCCTGTATCCGCGCCTTAGACCGCGGCGTCAAGAAAACCCATATTATTGACGGGCGCATTCCTCACGGAATCCTTTTGGAAATTTTTACCGATAAGGGTATCGGAACCGAAATCGTAAAGCGATAACATGGATTTTAGAAAAATTATCAGGTTGTATTACGACTATGTCGTGCCTTGTTACACCAAAACGCCTTTGGTGTTGGAGCGCGGTCGTGGCACGCGCGTGTGGGACTCCCATGGCGATGAATACTTGGATTTCTTTCCGGGGTGGGCCGTCAGCGGGCTTGGACATTGTCACAAGCGCGTGACCGAGGCGATCAAACGCCAGTCTGAGCAACTGATACACGTTTCCAATAATTATTATCATGAGCTTCAGGGGGTGTTGGCGGAGCAGGTGATTCGCCATTCATTTCCAGGCAAAGTCTTTTTTTGTAACTCCGGCGCGGAGGCCAATGAAGCCGCGTTTAAACTTGTACGGAAGCTCGGAAATCCCTCGCGCCATGAAATCATCACCATAGAGCGTTCGTTTCACGGAAGAACATTGTCCGCGATCGCCGCGACAGGGCAGAAAAAATACCAGGAAGGTTTTGAGCCTTTGATGCCGGGGTTTGTGAATATCCCGTTTAATGATTTTGCGGCGTTGGAGCGCGCGATCACACCGCGAACTGTCGCGATCATGCTGGAGCCGATTCAGGGGGAGGGCGGGATCCGCGTTGCCGATGCGCAGTATCTTTCTTCGGTACGCCGGCTCTGCAATGACAAAAAAATTTATTTGATTTTGGATGAAGTGCAGACCGGCATGGGACGTACCGGCCGCATGTTTTGCTATAAAAATTATGGCATTGAGCCGGATATCATGACGTTGGCTAAGTCTTTAGGCGGAGGCTTTCCGATCGGAGCGATGGTCGCTCGCAAGGAAATCGCCGATACACTGCAGCCTGGCACGCATGCGACTACGTTTGGCGGGAGTCCGTTGGCTTGTGCGGCCGCGCTGGCTGTTTTTGAGGCGATTGAGAAGGAAAAACTTTTAAACAACACGGTGATCACCGGTTCGTATTTGTTTAAAAAATTAAACGAGCTTAAAAAGAAACACCGCGTGATCAAAGAGGTGAGAGGCATGGCTCTCATGGCGGGTGTTGAGCTCGAAGTGGAAGGAAAAAATATTTACGAAGAATGCTTGAAACGCAAACTTCTGATTAATTGCACGCAGGGCAATGTGTTGAGGTTGATGCCTCCCCTGGTCGTGAAAGAAAAAGAAATAGACCGCGCGATTCAAATTTTGGATGAGGTTTTGGCCGCGCAGTCTGAGAGTGGTCTGAATATTAAATAGGGAGTTAAATCGGTATGAGTAAATCAAAGTCTAAAAAGAAAAGTAAACCCAGCCGCGCGAAATCAAAATCCGCCGGCAAATCCGCGGCGGCGCCCAAGAAGCCTTCCGGCGCTCTTTTCGCCGCGAAAGATTTTTTAAGTTTGCGCGAAGCCGGCGCGGGGGAACTCGATGCCATTTTTAAATTGGCCGAGAAGATGAAAAAAAATCCCTTGGCTTTCGCCAATAAATTAAAAGGCAAGTCGCTGGCACTTTTGTTTCAAAAGCCGTCGATTCGTACGCGAGTCTCATTTCAAGTGGGCATGGCCGAGCTTGGCGGAAACTCTGTGTACATGGATCCCCAGGAATTGCCGCTCGGAGAGCGCGAATCGATTCGCGACGTGGCGCGCGTGTTGTCGCGCTACTGCAGCGCGGTGGTGGTTCGCACGCATCGTCATTCGGATGTGGAAGAATTTGCCCAGCATGCCGGCGTGCCCGTGATCAACGGTTTGAGCGATCATTATCATCCGTGCCAGATTTTGGCTGATCTTTTTACAATCCGTGAAAAGTTCAATAAGACACTGGCCAAGCTCAACATCGCGTACATCGGAGACGGCAACAATGTGCTGAACTCCATGCTGTATGGCGCGTGCAAAGTCGGTGCCAATTTGGCAATCGCGACCCCTCGCGGCTATGAACCGAGCGAAGAGATCTTGAAAGATATCAAGCTCATTTGCAAGGAAACCGGCTCTAAGGTCACGATGTCGAACAATCCGTTTACCGCGATTAAAAACGCGCACGCCATTTACACCGACGTGTGGGTGAGTATGGGTCAGGAAAAACAGCGCGAGCAGAGATTGCGCGATTTCCAACCGTTCCAGATCAATAGCGCCATCATGAGCAAAGCGCCGAAGGACACGGTGCTGATGCATTGCTTGCCCGCGCATCGCGGCGAGGAAATTACCGATGAGGCGATCGAAAGCTCTCGTTCGGTGATTTTTGATCAGGCGGAAAATCGTCTACACACGCAGAAGGCACTTTTGTATCTTTTGCTGACCAGGAAAAAAAGAAAATGAGAAAAGTCGTCTTAGCGTATTCAGGGGGTCTCGATACTTCGGTCGCCATCAAGTGGCTGAAAGACAAAGGGTATGAGGTGGTGGCTTATATGGCGGATGTGGGACAAGAAAAAACCACGACCGCGGCCATTGAACGCGCTAAAAAAGCGGGTGCCGCCAAAGTCGTTGTGAGGGATCTGAAAAAGAAATTCGCGACGGATTATATTTGGCCAGCGCTCAAGGCCGGCGCGATTTATGAGGGACGCTATACGATGGCGACCGCTTTATCACGACCCATTATTGCTGCGGAACAAGTGGCGGTGGCTCATGAAGAAAAGGCGACCGCAGTAGCTCATGGTTGCACCGGAAAAGGAAATGATCAGGTGCGTTTTGAAGTCACGGTGCAGGCGCTGGATGCGTCTCTTGAGATTTTTGCCCCGGTTCGCGAATGGGAATTCAAGTCTCGTGAAGACGAGATTCGTTACGCGGAAAAGCACCATATTCCTATCGACGTCTCTAAAAAGAGCCCGTTTTCCATTGATAAAAATATTTGGGGCGTGAGTGTGGAGGCGGGTGTGTTAGAAGATCCCAACACCGAACCTCCCACGGAGTCTTTTCAATGGACGCAGGGCGCTGAGAAAAGAAATCCCAAAGAACGCGTGATTGAAATCGGATTTGAAAAAGGAATTCCCGTCTCTGTCGATGGAAAGAAAATGGACGCGCTTAAACTGATCGCTTATTTGAATGATTTAGGCGCCGAATACGGAATTGGCCGCATGGACATGATCGAAAACCGTTTGGTGGGTATCAAGTCCCGCGAGACGTATGAAGCGCCGGCAGCGACGATATTACTCCAGGCTCACAAAGATTTAGAGAGTTTGGTGCTGGATCGCGAACTGCTTCACTATAAGGAAGGGATTTCGCAGAAATACGCGGAGCTTGTGTATTACGGACTTTGGTTCACACCGCTCAGAACATCGCTGGATGCTTTTGTGGAGACAACACAGAAAACGGTGACAGGTTCTGTTCGTGTGAAATTGCGTAAGTACTCTTCGCATGTCGTGGGGCGCAAATCACCTTACTCTTTATACAATGAGAGTTTGGCGACCTATAGCGCTAAAGACAAGTTTGACCAGAAATTAGCCAAAGGTTTTATTGATCTGTGGGCACTTCCTTACAGAAATAGAGCCAAATAAGGATATTCCATGGCAAAAAAATTGTGGGGCGGACGATTTAAAAAGAAAATCGACAGCGAATTTGAGACTTTTTCGAATTCTCTGTGGTTGGATCATCGTCTTTTGCCTTATGATTTGAAAATTGACCGCGCGCATGTGAATGCACTTCGTGGATGCGGTGTTTTGAACGCTGTTGAAGCGTCGAAGCTACTCAAGGCCATCGCGGCACTTGAAAAAAAATATCAAGCAGGGCAATTAAAGGCCTCCGAAGCGCATGAGGACGTGCATTCCTGGGTGCAGGCGGAGCTTGAGAAAATAGCCGGCGAAACGGCCAAAAAGCTCCATACGGCGCGTTCGCGGAATGATCTGGTGAGTCAAAGCACGCGGCTCTACTGCAAAAATCACGCCGAAGTTTTAATACAGCAGATTCAGGCGCTTCAAAAAGAATTGGTTGTTTTGGCGGAGAAAAACCAAGCGGTTTTGATCCCAGGCATGACGCATTTGCAAAACGCGCAGGTAATTTCTGCGGCGCATTTATTTTTAGCGTGGGCGGAAATGTTGGAGCGTGCGGTTCTCAGGCTTCAGGGGTCGCAAATCTTTTTTGATGTCTGCGTCCTGGGTTCGGGAGCGCTTGCGGGCACGACCTTCCCATTGGATCAAAAAAAGATAGCCAAAGAACTTGGGCTTTCTCAGGTCACACGCAATAGCTACGATGTTTCCGGCGATCGGGACTTTGTTTTAAATATTCTTTCCTGCGTGGTCTTTACGGGGCTGCAGTTGTCCAGAATCTCCGAAGACTTGATGATTGGGCAGACCAAAGGAAACTCTCTGTTTGATATCGACGAAGCGTTTTGTACCGGCAGTTCCATGATGCCACAAAAGAAAAATGCGGACTTCGTAGAGCTGGTGCGCGGCGCCTCAAGCACTTTCGCGGCTAATTTTGTGGGGATTTTATCGCTTCTAAAAGCACTTCCCACGTCGTATAACCGTGATCTTCAGTGGGACAAGCGATTTTTGTTTGATTCGGTTGAGCGGCTCGAAACCATTTTGCCCATTTTTTCAAGACTTGTGAAGACATTGTCGATTCGTACGGATCGAGCCAAGGAACTTTTAAAAGACGAGTCGCTTTATGCCACGGATTTGGCGGATTATTTGGTGGGTAAGGGGTTGGCGTTTAAAAAGGCGCATGAAGTGGTTGGGCAGATTGTAAGTTTTGCTGAAGAGAAGAAAGTCGCCATTTCAAAAATGGGGTTGGATCTTTTGCGTCAATTTGAATCCAAGATCGAGGGGGATGTGTACGATCTTTTTAATCCAGAGCACTCCGTGCGACTCAAACGGACTCAGGGGAGCACACATCCAGCTGAAATTAAAAAACAAATTGGTTTTTGGAAAAATAAACTAAAAAAGGCATAACATGCATCGTTTCGGATACAAAGGCAAAGAATTTTACTGCGAAGAAACCCCAATCACCAAGATTGCTAAAGAGGTGGGGACGCCGTTTTATCTCTACAGCATCGGCACGTTTTTGGATCATTATTTGAAACTTAAAGAAGCGTTTAAGCCTGTCAACGCTCTGATTTGTTTTTCGATGAAGGCTAATTCCAATCTGACGGTTTTAAACGCGCTGGTTAAAAATGGTTCGGGTCTCGACATTGTGTCAGGCGGTGAATTGTTTCGCGCTAAAAAAGTCGGTGTGGATCCTCAGAAAATTGTTTTCGCGTCTGTCGGAAAACGAGTCGAAGAAATCGAAGAGGCGATTCGTTCCAAGATTTTGATGTTTAATGTGGAATCGGAGCAGGAGCTCGAGGTGATCAATCAGATCGCTGGAAAGCTCAAGACCACTCAAAAAGTAGCGATTCGTTTAAATCCCGATGTCGCGCCGGACACGCATCACTACATCACCACCGGCAGCAAAGAAAATAAATTTGGTATTGGTATGGATGAAGCGTACAAACTTTTTATGCAGGCCTATCGCTACCCGCATTTGAAGCTGGCCGGCGTGCATATTCACATCGGCTCTCAGATCACGGACGCCAAACCGTTTGTGAAGGCGATTAAGCGCGTTTTGGAATTTATTGACAGCGTTGGGTATAAAGGTAATCCGATTGAATATTTGAATATCGGCGGTGGACTCGGCATTGTTTATTCCAAAGAAAAACCGCAAACCGCGCAGGAATTTGCCAATGTGATTTTGCCGCTGTTTTTGTCGCGCAAGGATCGCTTAAAAATCGTGCTCGAGCCCGGGCGCTTTATCTCCGGCAACAGCGGCATTTTGGTCACAAAAGTCCTGTATGAAAAAAGAGCCAAAACAAAATCATTTTTGATTGTGGATGGCGGTATGAATGATTTGATTCGTCCCGCGTTTTACGGCGCGTATCACGAAATTTTGCCGGTTGTGAAGTCTGCCAAGCCGCGCTACGAGACGGCGGACATTGTGGGACCGATTTGCGAGAGCGGAGACTTTTTGGCCAAGAATCGGAAGCTCGCGACCGTGAAGGTGGGGGATCTCTTGGCAGTGTTGTCCTGCGGCGCTTACGGCTTTGTGATGTCGAGCAATTATAATTCACGGCCGCGTGTGCCGGAAGTCGTGGTTCGCGGAAAGAAATTTTTTGTCGCCAGAAAAAGGGAAACTCGCGAAGACCTGATCAAAAACGAACGCATTGTCACGGAAGTTCTATAAAATGACGCTTGAATTTTCAAAAATGGCCGGTGCTGGCAACGATTTTATTATGATTGATAATCTCGCGGGCTCTCTCAAGAGCGGATTTCCCGAGCTTGCCCGGCGTTTATCCAATCGCAAACTCTCTATCGGCTCCGACGGGCTTATTGTGATGGAAAAATCAGCCAAGGCGGATGTGGGAATGCGGATTTTTAACCCGGATGGGTCGGAAGCTGAGATGTGCGGCAATGGCGTGCGCTGTTTGGCCAAATTTGCGGTGGATAAAAAAATTGCCAAGGATAAGCTCACCATTGATACGCTCGCGGGACTTATTGGCGCGGAAGTGCGCGGTGACGTTGTGACTGTCAAAATGGCGGATCCGAAAGATTTGAAACTGGGGCTGACAATTGATTTGAACGGAAAGCGTCAGGACATGCATTTTATTAATACGGGCGTGCCGCATGCGGTGGTGGTCACGGATAAATTAGAAGAAGTTGATGTGTTCACGCAGGGTCGCGCGATTCGCCGGCACTCTCAGTTTGCGCCGCGCGGAGCAAATGCTAATTTTATTTCCATACGATTTGATAATTCTATTTCCATCCGCACTTATGAGCGTGGGGTGGAGGATGAAACGCTGGCTTGCGGCACCGGTTCCACCGCGGGCGCGTTGGTCGCGGCGGC
This sequence comes from Candidatus Omnitrophota bacterium, assembly GCA_023247915.1. GTDB lineage: Bacteria > Omnitrophota > Gorgyraeia > 2-02-FULL-51-18 > 2-02-FULL-51-18 > JAHFFN01. The sequence goes on along the minus strand of JAHFFN010000008.1, from coordinate 15,994 downwards.
GCTTAAGAGTTTCACCTCCCCGGTCAAGGTGCATACGCATGGCGGCGAGGTTTTGGAAATATTTTTTTCAAGAGACGGCATGAATTTTCATGATGTCTATTTAAAGGGGCCGGTCAGCACCAGTTTTGAAGGGAGAGTCACCGTATGAAATTTCAAGGATCCATGGTCGCGTTGGCAACACCGTTTAAAAACGGTCAGCTGGATGAAAAAGCACTCGCAAAATTAGTTCGATATCAAATCAAAGCGGGTACGGACGGAATTGTGCCGGTGGGCACGACGGGGGAATCGCCGACGCTGTCCTACGAAGAACATGAGCGCGTGATTCAAGTGGTGGTGGAAGCAGCCAACGGCGAAGTGCCGGTGATTGCGGGGACAGGCTCCAACAGCACTGACGAAGCGATCATGATCACAAAATTTGCGAAAAAAGCCGGCGCGGATGGGGCGCTCATTGTGACGCCTTACTATAACAAGCCGACACAAGAAGGTTTGTATCAACATTACAAGGCTATCGCGGAAGCAGTCGATATTTCCATCGTTCTTTACAATGTTCCTGGTCGCACCAGCGTGACGTTGGAGGCGGGGACTATCGCACGTCTTTCAAAGATTGAGAACATTGTGGCGGTCAAAGAATCCACGGGTAACATGGATTTGGCGTCGCATATTATGTCTTTGTGCGATCTGACCGTTCTTTCAGGGGATGATTCGCTGACATTGCCGCTGATGGCGCTGGGTGCCAAAGGGGTTATTTCCGTCGCAGCCAATATTATCCCTGAAGACATCGCCAAGCTGGTAGACGCTTATTTGAAAGGCGATCACGCGGGTGCCGCTGAAGCGCATTACAAAACATTTCCGCTTTGCCGAGCGCTTTTTACTGAGACTAACCCTATCCCGGTCAAACGTGCGATGAAGCTTTTGGGGCTTTGTAGCGATGAGGTGCGTTTGCCGCTTTGTTCTTTGAGCGAAGCCGCGGAAAAAACATTAGTGAAGGCTATGAAAGATTACGGCCTGACAATTAAAGGATAAGTCGATGACAAAAATCGCGATGAATGGCGCTCTGGGACGGATGGGCGCTAGGATTTTACATTTTGCCAACGAATCACCCAATTATAAAATCGTCGGAGCTTTTGAAGGCGCCAAAAATAAAGGTTTGGGCAAAGACATCGGAGAGGCTTTGGCTTTTGGCAAGCAGGCCGGCGTCAAAGTCGCTGAGGTATCGGCGGCTTCGCTAAAGGGTGCCGAGACGTTGATCGATTTTTCATCGCCGGAGGGCACAGCGAAGTGTTTGGATGCCGCCTTGGCGACAAAAACAGCGCTTGTCGTGGGCACCACCGGCATCGAGGAGCCCTTGTCATTGCGTATTCGCGCCGCGTCTAAAAATATTCCCGTCATTTTTTCTCCCAATATGAGCTTGGGCGCTAATTTTTTATTTGAGTTGGCGGAGCTAGCGGCCTCCAGATTGGGCGGCGACTACGACATTGAAATCATTGAAACGCATCACCGTTTAAAGAAGGACGCGCCCAGCGGCACGGCCAAAAAAATCGCCGAAGTCATCGCAAAGGCTAAGGGTTGGGATCTTAAAAAAGCGGCGCGTTATGGCCGTCAAGGCCTGACGGGGGAACGGAGTCGTCACGAGCTGGGCATTCATGTGGTGCGCGGCGGCGATATCGTGGGCGAACATACGATTTTATTTCACGGTCCTGGAGAAACGATTGAGCTAAAACACACCGCGCTTTCACGCGACGCGTTTGCGAAGGGCGCCTTGGTCGCGGCGGCATTTTTATCTAAAAAGAAAAACGGTCTGTACACGATGGCGGATGTGTTGAAATAAAATGACAAATGTCAAAGCACAAATTACAAATGAAGAAGTTTTGGTATTTGAAAATTTGAAATTTAATTGTCATTTGAATTTTGTTATTTGTCATTAAAGGGATTATGAGCTTCTTTTTAAATGAATCGGATCGTTTGAAGGCTTTGCCACCGTATCTTTTTGTCGAGATTGACCGTGCCAAGCGCCGGGCGATTGACAAAGGGGTGAAGGTTATTGATTTTGGAGTCGGTGATCCGGATCAGGCCACACCAAATTTTATTTTGAAAGCGATGGCTAAGGCGATCAAGGACTCCAAAACACATCATTACCCACTGGATCGCGGCAACGCGGCCTTTCGTCAGAATGTTTCATTGTGGGTCAAAAAAAGATTTGGCGTGTCATTTAATCCAGATACGGAGATCTTGCCGCTCATTGGCTCCAAAGAAGGGATCGCGCATCTGCCGCTGGCATTTATTAATCCGGGAGACGTGGTGTTGGTTCCAGATCCTTGCTATCCGCCCTATAAAAGCGGAACCTTGTTTGCCGGCGGTCAACCGTATCTGATGCCGCTCAAGGAAGAAAATGGGTTTTTGCCCGACTTTGAAGCCGTCCCGGCCGATATTTTGAAAAAAGCAAAAATTATTTTTGTGAATTATCCCAATAATCCAACGGGCGCGGTTGCCACTCGTTCTTTTTATGAAAAATTAATCAAATGGGCGACACAGCATAAAATTTTAGTTGCGTCGGATCTGGCTTATTCCGAGGTGTATTTCGGAAAAGAGAAGCCGCTCAGTATTTTTGAAGTTCCGGGCGCCAGAGAAGTGGCGATCGAATTTCATTCGCTTTCTAAAACCTGCAACATGACGGGGTGGCGCGTGGGATTTGCCGTCGGCCGCGAAGAGGCGATCAACGCGCTTTTGCGGGTGAAGTCCAACATCGACTCCGGAGTTTTTACGGCGGTGCAGGTAACCGCCTCAGAAGCGCTTAAAAATAGTTTTGGTTTTTCAAAGAAGACAAACATCATGTATCGCCGTCGCCGCGATCTTTTGGTGGCCGGTCTCAAAGAACTAGGGTTTCCCGTGAAGCCTAATCAAGCGACTTTTTATGTGTTTACGCGTTTGCCGGGCGGACAAAAAGATTCCACGGTGTTTTGTAAAAATCTTTTAGAGTCTTGTGGAATTGTGGCAACTCCTGGTGTGGGTTTTGGTGGGCCGGGGGAAGGCTATGTGCGTTTTACGCTGACCGTCAATGAACCGGAGATTCGTGAGGCCATTGTGCGGATGAGAAAAGTACTGTAGTGGCCATCGTCTATTTGGGCATTGGCTCCAATATTGGAGATCGCCAGGCCAACATTGACAAAGCGCTCGGGCTTCTCAAAGAGCATCCGGAAATTGATTTTTTGGCGATGTCTTCGGTGATTGAAACCGAGCCGGTGGGTGGCCCTGCCCAAGAATCTTTTCTGAACGCCGCCATCAAAATAAAAACCGATCTCATGCCGCTGGATCTTTTGACACAGCTCAAAATCATCGAGCGCCGCCTGGGCCGTCCAAAAGTCCATGAAACCGATTCGCCGAGGCCGATGGATTTGGATATTTTATTTTATGACGATGTGGTGATTGTGGATGGAAAAAATCTTTGCATTCCTCACGCCAAGATCGCTCAGCGTTCTTTTGTATTGAAACCTCTTTCTGAAATCGCCCCCGATCTTGTGCATCCGCGGCTTCAAAAATCAGTGCGTGAATTACTCGACGCCGTGAACGCGCTTCCCAATGAAAATCATTCAGAGCTCCAAGGCGCTTAAAAGCGCCGTTACCGTTCTTCAAAACAAACAAAAAACAATTGGTTTTGTGCCCACGATGGGCTTTCTTCACGAAGGACATTTGTCCTTGGTGCGCCACGCTAAAAAAGAAAATGACGTTGTCATTGTGAGCATCTTTGTAAATCCGACTCAATTCGGTCCGGGCGAAGATTTTAAAAAATACCCACGAGACATGGCGCGTGACTGCGCGATGCTCAAAAAAGTCAAAACGGATATTTTGTATACCCCCAACGCCAAAAATTTCTATCCGAATGGCTACCAGACTTATGTGACAGTGAATGAGTTGGCCAAGCCCTTGTGCGGCGTTTCGCGCCCGATTCATTTTCGCGGCGTCGCAACCGTGGTGGCCAAATTGCTTCACCAGACATCTCCGACGCGGCTTTATTTGGGGCAAAAGGATTATCAGCAGTTCAAAGTGCTCGAGCGTATGGCTCAAGACATGGATTTTCCTGTCCAGGTGAAGATGGCGCCGATTGTGCGTGAGAAGGACGGTCTTGCGATGAGTTCCAGAAACGTTTATTTGTCGCCGGAACAGCGCCGGGAAGCACCCGTTTTGCATCAATCGCTCTGTCAGGCCGCGCAGTCGATCCGCTCCGGCGCTCGAAAGGCTGCGATAATCAAAAAAACACTGCAAAGCCGTATCCGGGGGCTATCCCAGGCTCGGGTGGACTACATCGAAATAGTCAATGCCGCAACCCTGGCCCCTGTGGTAAACTTAAAAACTGGTCAAACAGCGCTTTTGGCACTGGCCGTTTTCTTCGGAAAAACGAGACTAATTGACAATATTTTGGTGAAAGTTTAAAGGCTGACACACAATGCTTAGAGTCTTGATGAAGTCCAAAATTCATGGCGCGACCGTCACGGAGGCTAATCTCCGCTATACCGGCTCGATCACCATCGACAAAAACCTTTTGAAGGCCGCCGACATGTGCGTATTTGAGCGCGTCCAAATCGTTAATTTAAATAATGGCACCCGCGTGGAAACTTATGTGCTGGAAGGCCCTGCCGGCACCGGAACGATTTGCATGAACGGCGCCGCCGCGCGCTGGGCGGAGGTGGGGGACAAAGTGATTATTATTTCTTACTCGCTCATGACTCCCAAAGAAATCAAAAAGCATCAACCCAAAGTCGTATTCGTCGACGATAAAAACCGTAAGAAAATAAAATGAAAAATTTCAAAGCACAAATGACAAAAGAAAATATTTGTCATTTGAATTTTGTCATTTGTCATTGATAAGAGTTTTTTATGATTAAGGTCGGCATTATTGGTTGCGGGACTATCGGTCGGGAACTCGCCAAGGCCTGCCAAAGAAAATTTTCAGACGAAGTGACTCTTGAGGCCATCTCGGATGCTGAACCCTCGCATGCGCGTAAACTCCAAAAAGAATTAAAAAAACCAAAACCCAAAGTTTATTCTTACGAAGAATTGATCAAGCGCTGTGATCTCGTCATCGAAGCCGCCTCTAAAGAAGCGGTGTATGAGGTCACCAAAAAAGCGTTGTCCGCCGGAAAAGACGTGATGGTGATGAGTGTTGGTGGTATTCTTGGCCGTGAAAAAGAGATTTTTGAATTGGCTCGCACGCATCGCTGTTGTTTGTATTTGCCCAGCGGTGGCGTGGTGGGCATCGATGGACTGAAAGCGGCCAATGTCGGAAAGATTCATCGGGTGCTCCTGACGACACGCAAGCCGCCGCAGGGTTTTGAAGACGCGCCTTATGTGATCAAACACGGCATTAAACTCAAAGGGCTAAAACAGGAAAAAGTTTTGTTTGAGGGTAATGCCGCCGAAGCCTGCAAAGGTTTCCCAAAAAATATTAATGTGTCGGCCACGCTGAGCCTGGCCGCTATCGGTGCTAAAAAAACCAAGGTGCGCATCATCGCCAGCCCGCACATGCTGGTCAATGTGCACGAGGTGTATGTGCAGGGCGATTTTGGTTCTTTTTATACACGCACAGAAAATTTTCCTTCCGAGCAAAATCCTAAAACGAGCCGCTTGGCGATTCTTTCGGCCGAAGCGACGCTTGAACGTATTTTACGAAACGTTAAAATAGGAACTTAATTTATTTTTAGCATTACCAGCGCCTCCAGCGACCGGGAAATTCTTCAAGGCTGTATTGAAGGAAGCCGGAAATGCTGGAATATTTTTGTCGATCGTTTTTCTAAATTGATTTACTGGAGCATTCACAAGACTTTTGTCGGAACGGAATTTGCCGCGCGGTCGGATGCGGTGGATGAGGTTTTTCAGGAAGTTTTTCAGCGACTTTTGGACAAAAAGGAATTGGCCAAGCTGAGAGACGCAGACAGTCTCCGCAAATTTTTAAGCGTTATCGCTTCTCATGTGGCGATGGACAAGGTTCGAAGCCTTTCGCGCTTGGAAAGAAAATTGGAGATTGCCGAAGGCGATGAGGAACTTGCAAACATTACCTCCAACTCCATGGAGGCTCCGGCTTCTTCCCGAGAAATCAGTGTTGCAGTCAGCGAGATTTTGGAAGCTTTGCCACCGCGGGAGCGGCTGTGTGTGGAGTGGCATTATATGGATGGGAAGTCTCATCGACAGATTGGCGAGATTTTGGGAATTCCGGAGGACACGGTTACCAGCATTATCCGGCGTACCCGTGAAAAGCTGAGAGCTCGCTTTACCCGCAAAGGCCTAGCCGAGGATTTATGAAAATAGTTGAAAGGAAAATCGGGGGTCTGACGTCTAGTATAGAGGGGAATCATCTATGGATAAGTTAGACGAAACAATACATAAATTTTTAACGGAAAAGGAGCGGGATCGCGGCCTGGGATTGCGTTCCGGGACTGCTCCTGACGCCGAAGAACTCTATTTATTTTTAAATGATAAGCTTGAGGGCTCTCGCCTGGAGCGGGTATTGGCATTTTTAAAAAATAATCCAGAATGGCAGGAGTGGGCAGTGAAGGCCAGGGGATTGATCGAATCTAGTGACCAGTCGGAGCAAGTCGAAGTTCCTGCATCCTTACTAAGGAAGGTAAAAGACAGTAGCCCTGCGGCTAACAGCGCTCGTTGTCCGCATTGCCGTCAAGCGATCACACCGTTCAAGAAGCCAATTTCTACGCAGAAGCTTTGGGTAATTTTATGGACGCTTGGAGCCGCCTTGAGCTTTACCGTCTCCTTTTTAGTGCCCCGTTATTTTTTTCAATTCGTAGCACTGACCGTTCTTTTTGGCGTGAAGGCGATTGTCGATCATCGTTCAGCCAAAACGCAGATTTTGATCTACAAGGCTCTGCACGAAGATGAAAGCACCTCCGGGTCAATTAATCGTTTACATCAGCACGAGCCTCATCTATAATCACCTTTTTCTATAGAGTTCAATTTTACGGGATGTAGCGCAGCTTGGCTAGCGCGCCTGGTTCGGGACTAGGAGGTCCAGGGTTCAAATCCCTGCATCCCGACATTTTTTAATTGTGCCCTTTCATTGCTAACAAATCCCACGGTAAAGGGTAGCGCAAACTTCAGTTTGCGTAATTTAGATAGAATTCAAAATACCCAAAAACACCTCTTGAATTAATGGTTCGACCAGAAAACAGTAGGTCAGGTTTCAACCTGACCTACTGTTTTCTAACCTTTGATCGAGCCCCTACTTCTCCTGTAACCCTATCCATTACAATCACTTATAATTAATTAAAATTAATTAAATTTAGATAGACTTGAAAAGTATTGATTTATCATGCATACTTCCAACAGAAATTTAAGAAGTCAAATTCTACCCGGTTGGTAGAAAGATATTAAAAGTGGAGGTAGGACATGAAGACATTAACTGTGAACAGATTGAGTTCGATAGTGCTGGCGATCATCCTTACAGTCCAGCCCTTTGATTTAGGTGGACTTCGGATCGCCCAGGCGGCGCCGCTTCCTACCTCCGATCAGACCAAGGCGATGCCGGCATCCACCGGAACGGACACTCAAGCCGTTGTGGATCAAAAGAATATGACGATACAGGTAGCTCAAAATACGACTGCTCCCGAAAGTGGATCGGGAACTTCATCGGCGCCGGCAACTCTGAATGATGTAAAATTTGACACATCCGTTTTCAGTTTGTCAGACTTTAGCAATGATCTCACTCAGTATGGCTATTCGGTTTTAGCCAAGAATGATGCAACCGATAAGTCTATCGTCAGTTACTCGAAGTCTAAAGACGCGACGGGTGAGCACATGACAATTATCCAGTTGGATCTGAAGAAAAAGACCATCACCAAGACGGTTGATGGGGTAGCGACATCGGCTAGTTTGGAGCAAAATCTCCAAGCGTCTATGGCTCTCTTGAGTGAGTTGTCGCAAAAACTGGATCAAACTCGCCAGAAAAATCCAAGATTTAAGGCGATGATGGGCATTGTGACGCTTCAAAAAGCGGCGGCCGATACCGCGCAAATTACTTCAAAGGCGATTGCGGCAGCTCAGTTAACAAAAGCTAGCCTCACAGGCTCAGCCACCACGACAAACCTCAACACATCGATAAATGACATTGCATTGCCATCTTTTCAATCGTCAGCGGTAGTGATGGATGCTCTTAATGCGGACGGAATTTTTGTCGCATCCTTTACATCGCCTGGCGGTACTTTTGGAACTGCGTACTTCCCAGGTTCATCGATGGTAGTAGTCCATAAAATGTCGACTAAAAATGGAGTCCGCGTTATTGACAGCATTGCGCTTAGCATCAGTGCAAGCGGATCCACTATCGTGAAACAGTCCGCCGATGAGACTAGCGGTTTTTCAACGGCCTATGGGAAAGGCACCTATAATTTACAAACCCAATCAACAGGCGCTCTTCCTGCATTGATGGAGCTTAAGGCACTGTTGGATAGTTACGCCGCTTCGCATGGAGATACAAATACAAAGGCTGTGTTCGCGCAAATAAATGCTGCTTACGATGTGATGAAGCAACAAACAGAAGCGTGGCTTGGAAGCGGAGTCATCCAAGTGACTGACGCCACAGGCGGTGTAAAAACGATTACCTACTCCAAAGGAAAAGTTCAGGTTGAGGAAACTATCTCTGCGAGAACTTTGTATGATTCGCAGGGCAGAATTCTACAGCTACAAACGCGCGGAGGAGACACGACTAAAATCACTTGGGGAAGCAATTCTGCACAAGTGACTAGCCCTAATGGAGACATGCGAAACTATTCTAATGTCTCTGCATCTCAAGTTACTGTTCCTGGCAAACAGGAGATTATGCCTGGGATCTGGGGAGTCATTAGCCGGGAAAGTTTATCACGGGCAACGGTTATTAAGACCTACGATACGCTGGGTCGGTTGGTAATTTCAAAGACTTTGGCCGGCACTCTGACCGTTGATTGGTCAAAAAATCCTCCAACAGCTACTTACAAACCCAGGAGCGGGCCGGTGAGACAGTTTGCAAATGTTTCCGAGGGAGACTTCAACCGAGGCACGTTTCTTCGGATGTAATATTTAATTCAAAAGAAAGGGAAGGGGTGGGTCATGAAAGGCCTAAATCTTGATAGACTAAGTGCAGTTACGCTTGCTGCGCTTATGGCTCTCCAGCCTTTCGAAATGACAAGTTTATGCGCGGCCGAAGTTGCCCAATCAAAAGATAAAAAACTCATGGCTGTTGCGACCGGCGCTAATACTGCCGCTACCGTCTCGCATGCCAATGATGTGGCGGCTCTGGTAAAAGCAAACGTTTCACCAGCGCCTACGCCTACCTCAAAACCAAGTTCAGCCCCAATAGCTTCTCCTAAGCCAGCACCAACCTCCACCCCTAAACCATCGCAGATTCCAGAAAGATATGAAAACCCCACAACGGCGGGCGATCTCGGAGCAGCTGTTGGACAGGCCGTTGGAGGAGCCGCTGCGGTTGGAGCGGGAGCGGGGATCGCTGGGGTAGCTCTTCCTGGGATAAAGCCTGTAAAACCATTACCGCCGCCAGCAGTAAAGCCGGTAACGGCTGGCCAGGGAATTATTGCATCCATTCCCAGCCCAGCCCCCAGTGACGGCAATTTCGTGCACGGACAGACAGTCTACGACGAGAATTTTTTACCGGTCGATACGAATAAAAAATAAACACGCATTGCATGTGCCCATCTCCGCCCTCACCCGGCGGGGTTTTTGTTTGCTATAATGCCTTCCATGGCTTTCTCTAAAAAACAAATCTATCAATTTATTATTCTGCTGGGATTTGTCAGTTTATTTTCCGACGTGACTTATGAAGGTGCTCGCAGTATTGCGGGGCCGTATCTCGCGACGATGGGGGCGAGCGCGACAGTGGTGGGATTTGTCGCAGGTTTCGGCGAACTGGTGGGTTACGCGCTGAGACTTGTCTCCGGCTATATTAGCGACAAGACGCGCCGGTACTGGCTCATCACAATGTTTGGCTATAGCGTCAATCTGATCGCGGTGCCGGTGTTGGCGCTCGCGGGAAATTGGAAAATAGCGGCGATGCTCATGATGGCGGAGCGAATGGGCAAGGCGATTCGAACGCCGGCTCGAGATGCCATGCTAGCTCACGCTTCGCATGAAATAGGGCGAGGATGGGGATTTGGACTGCATGAGGCAATGGATCAGATTGGCGCGATGTTGGGGCCGCTGGTTGTCGCGCTGGTTCTTTATTTCAAGCAAGATTATCGCCCGGCTTTCGCGGTGTTACTAATTCCTGCAATTTTAGCGCTCTCGGTTCTTTGTTTGGCGCGCTTTCTTTATCCGCGACCGCATGATCTTGAGATTGCTGTTCCAAAGATTGAACCTAAGGGCTTTTCAAAGGTTTTTTGGCTCTATTGTGTGGCCGCCGGGTTGATCGCGGCGGGCTATGCGGATTTTCCACTGATTGCTTTCCATTTTGAAAAATCCGGTGAAATTTCTAAAATCTGGATCCCTGTTTTTTATTCGGTCGCGATGGGGGTGGATGCGATCGCCGCACTTATTTTTGGTCGTTGGTTTGACCGCCGGGGGATGGGGATTTTGATTTTCTCCGGTGTTTTATCGATGGCTTTCGCACCGTTTGTTTTTTGGGGCGGCTTCAAAGGAGCGCTTTTTGGTATGGCACTCTGGGGAATTGGAATGGGGGCTCATGAGTCAGTCATGCGCGCGGCTGTCTCCAACATCGTCTCCAGTCAACGGCGCGGTACGGCTTTCGGTGTTTTTAATACCGTGTATGGTGTCGCATGGTTTTTGGGAAGCGCTGCCATGGGAATGTTGTACGACCGGTCGATCACCGCCATGGTTTTCTTTTCCATTTTATCCCAAGCCTCCGCCCTGCCATTTTTGTGGTACTCCATCAAACGAGTTGTCTCCCAACCCTAGCAACCGCATTAATTGATGCTATAATCTTTCCATGAAAATTACCTACAGCGCCGGCGGAATTGTGGTGAATGTGAGCGGGGAAGTGTTGGTGGTGAATCAAAATCACAATTCCTGGTCGCTTCCGAAGGGGCATCTAGATCCCGGCGAAAGCGCTTTGGAGGCAGCTACCCGTGAAATCTATGAAGAATCCGGCGTGAAGGAGTTGGCGCTTATCGAAGCGCTGGGCAGTTATGAGCGCCCCAAGATCGCTTTGGCTGGCGGCGATGATCGCTCGGAGATCAAACACCTTACTTTTTTTCTGTTTCGTGCCCATCAAACCGAGTTAGCTCCGCAAGACCCCCAAAATCCGGAAGCGCGCTGGGTCAAACCGGAAGCGGTTGCGGGACTTTTAACTCATTCGAAAGATAAGGAGTTTTTTCTGGGAGTTCTTGATAAAATAAAGAAACTATGAATCTATTGGTGCTTGGTGATCAAAATCTGACACGCTTTTTGACGGACGCGCTTTCGCGGCTGAAGGTTCGCGTCGAAGGCGTTGAAGACGAAAAAAGTTTCTTGCGCAAGCTGTCCAAATCTCCCAAAACGGTGATTGTGGACGAGGACTTCGCGGGCGTGAATATTTTTAGAAAGAGCTCACTCTTGGCGGTTCTCAAGCGCTCGAAGCATCCGTTTATCGTTTTGTCTCCCTCCAAAGACACGCGGCACATTGCGTCTATTTACGCTGCCGGAGCGGCCGACACGATCGTCAAACCCTTTAGCACGCGTGAGCTGGTGATGCGTGTGATTGCGGTTGCTGAGCGCAAAAAACACATCGCTTGCATCGGTGGCGGCACAGGACTATTCACGTTGCTCTTAGGACTTAAAACTCTCCCAAACGCGCTACTCACATCGATTGTGAATATGAGCGATGATGGCGGCTCTTCCGGGAAGCTCAGTCAATCTTTTGGTATTTTGCCGCCGGGAGATATTCGCCGCAGCTTGGTGGCTCTCTCCAATGCCCCGGAAGTCATGAATCAAATCATGCAATACCGTTTTGATCGCGGCGGAGAGCTTCGGGGACATAGCTTCGGGAATATTTTTCTGACAGTGCTCGCGCAGGTGAAAGGCTCGATGCCGGAAGCGGTGAGAGCTTTAAGCGACATCCTGAATATTCAAGGCATTGTGCTACCGGCCACCACGACGCTCACGACTCTGGTGGCTAAATTTGAAAACGGCCACGTGGAGCGCGGGGAAAGTAAAATCGATCTTTGCGAAGGCCGCCGGGTGGATTTAAAAATTACCAAGCTCTGGAGAGATCCGGAGCCGGACGTGCATCCGGACGCTTATGCCTCCATTTTGCACGCGGATGTGGTGATTATCGGGCCGGGGGATCTTTACACAAGCATTATTTCAAATCTGGGCGTCAATGATCTGCGTCACGCGCTCCTGACCACAAAAGCCAAAATTATTTATGTCTGTAATCTTATGACTAAACCCGGCGAAACAGCGGCCTTTGACGCGGCGGATCATGTGCGCGAGATTGTCCGGTCGCTCGGCAAGGATATTTTACACACGATTCTTATTTCTAATTCAAAATTGTCCAGTGAGTCTATTCATGAATATTCCAAGAAAAATCAGATACCAGTGACGATCAAAAATAAATTGAAACTCCAAAAGGCGACAAAGGCTAAAATCGTCTATGCGGACATTGGGAATGAAACAGAGCTCGTGCGTCACGACAGCATGAAGCTTCGTAACGAGATTGAAAAATTAATGGGGCGTCTCCGGTGAAAAAGAAAACAGCCGAAAAACAGGTGCGTGCGCATGTTTTTTACAGCGGCCGCGTGCAGGGCGTGGGCTTTCGTTTCACTACGGAAAAGCTGGCGCTGGATTTGGGGCTCTTTGGTTGGGTTAAAAATCTTCCTGATAATCGCGTGGAACTGGTTTGCGAGGGGCCCAAGGCCACGGTGGAAACGTTGCTCAAAAATATTCGCTCAAGCTCTCTCGGGCCTCACATCAAAAAAGCGGATTGCGCCTGGAAAGACGCCACCGGTGAATTTTCTGATTTTATCGTTGAATACCATCTCTGATCGCTAGCCCGATGGACAAAAGCATTCAAAAAGAAGCCAAGCAGCTGAGACTTGAAATCGAACGGCACAATCGTTTGTACTATGAACGAAGCAAGCCGGAAATCACCGATCAAGCGTATGATCGTTTGGTCAAAAAACTGGAAGGGTTGGAAAAGGAATACCCGGCGCTCCGCACAGCCGATTCGCCCACGCAGCGCGTAGGCGGGCGTCCCCAAAAAGAATTTAAGACTATTTTTCATGAAATCCCGATGCTTTCCATCGACAATACTTATTCCAAAGAAGAAATCGCCGAGTTTGATGAGCGTGTCCGTAAAAATTTAAAACAGGACGCGATCGACTATGTGACAGAGCTTAAAATTGACGGCGTCTCTTTGTCTTTGCTGTACAAAAACGGGCAGTTGGAGCGCGCGGCCACTCGCGGTGACGGGCAATCCGGCGATGATGTCACGGCCAATGTGAAAACGATTGAGTGTATTCCCACGAAACTTGCGGGACTTAAGCGCATCCCGAAGGAGCTCGAGGTGCGTGGCGAGATTTTTATGTCTAAAAAAACTTTCGCTGAGTTGAATAAGGAGAAAGAGGAGGCTGGCGAGGAGATTTTTGCCAATCCCCGCAATGCCGCTTCCGGCTCCTTGAAACTTCTGGATTCAGCGCTGGTCGCCCAGCGCTCGCTGGAATTTTTGGCGCATGGCATTGGAAAGATAGACCCGGATTTTTTTCAGAATCATACGGATATTCTGGATTTCTTTAAGCAATCCGGGATTCCTGTAAGTCCCGAGTCTCGTCCATGCAATTCGTTGGAGGCGGTATTTAAAATCTGTGACCGGTGGGAGCGCGACAAAGATGCCTTGAACTACGACATCGATGGACTGGTGATCAAGGTAAATTCATTGGCGCAGCAAAAACGATTGGGTTCGACCAATAAAAGTCCTCGCTGGGTCATTGCGTATAAATTTCCCGCTGAAAAGGCAGTCACGACGCTTTTGGATATCACGGTTCAAGTGGGGCGCACCGGCGTGTTGACGCCTGTCGCGAATCTTGAGCCTGTATTTTTGGCCGGAACCACGGTTTCAAGGGCGACGCTCCACAATGAAGACGAAATCGCTCGCTTAGGTCTTAAAATCGGCGATAAAGTGCGGATTGAGAAAAGCGGAGAAATTATTCCTCAGGTGATTGAAGTGTTGAAAGAAAAGCGCACGGGCAAAGAAAAGAATTTTATTTTCCCTAAAAAATGTCCGGTTTGCGGCTCGGCGGTTCTCCGCGAAGAAGAGGCGGTGGCGTATCGCTGTGTGAACATCGTTTGTCCGGCGCAATTAAAAGCGCATCTGACTCACTTTGCTTCCCGCAAGGCAATGGACATTGAAGGCCTCGGTGAAGCGCTGGCTGATCAGCTGGTGGATCAGAAATTGATCCATGATTTTTCGGATATCTACGCGCTGACAAAAGAAAAAGTTGCCGATCTTGAGCGAATGGGGGACAAGTCCGCCGACAATTTATTGCGCCAAATTGAAAACAGTAAGTCCCAGGGTCTTTCGAGGCTCGTGTATGCGCTGGGGATCCGGCATGTGGGGGTAAATGCGGCGCGCCTATTGGCGCAGCATTTTGGATCAATGGAGAAACTCCAAAAAGCTTCCAAAGAGGATATTGGCGCCATTCACGCGATTGGCGAGGTCATCGCGGAGAGCGTCACGGATTTTTTCGCTACCCAGGAGACACAAAGGATTCTCTCCAAATTAAAGGCTCGAGGGGTTAAAATGCAGGAAGAGGCCAAGAAGGTTTCCGCCCTCTCAGGCGCCCTGGCGGGGCAGTCTTTTGTGTTGACCGGAACCTTATCTGGTTTTTCGAGGGATGAGGCGGGTCGCTTGATTGAGGAACGCGGAGGGCGTGTTTCCGGCAGTGTCAGCGCAAAAACGAGTGCGGTGATCGCCGGCGCGGAGCCCGGTTCAAAACTGACACAGGCCAAAAAATTAGCCGTAAAAATTTTGGATGAAGAAGCATTTAAAAAACTTTTAAATTTATAAAAAATAAAGGGAGAGGCTATGAGGAAATTTATCGGAATTACTTTGATCGCAGTGTTGGTGCTCAGCACAGCTGGCTGCGCGTCCTTCCAAAAAAAATTCACGCGTAAGAAAAAAGAGCCCAAGCATGTGGCGACGGCGATTTATTTGCAGGAAGAGAATTATCAGAAAAAATATTCCAATGAGTATTATTACAAAACTCATTTTACTTATTGGCAGACATGGCACAGCGACCTTTTAAACCAGCTTGGGGGCAATTCCAAAAAAGTGTCCCGCTGCGTTCAGGAAGCGCTTAGCAACCTGGTTGAGATGAAGCGCTATCTGAAACCTGAGAAGCAGGCGCCTCTGGAAGAGCAGATTCAGTCGCTCTCGGATATCGCCAAAAAATTGGACTCAGGTTATTATTCTAAATCTTCGGAAGGATCCGTGCGTTCGGAGCTTGAGAAAATTCAACGCATCGTGAATAATAATTTTTATTTCAATAAAGTCAAAGAGGATTTGGTTCCCGATACCGTCGCGATCTAAGCATCGATGAAAGAAAATCTCGGGCTATTTCTTGATTTTATTTCCATTGAAAAAGGGCTTTCCAAAAACACCCTGTCCGCTTACCGGCGTGATCTCGAGCGATACCTGAATTTTCTCGAAAAGAAAAAACTAAAAAGCCTCGACGCGGTTCAACGAAATGATATCATGGATTTTTTGTTGAAAGAGCGGGATCGGGGGCTCAGTCCTAGTTCGGTTTCCCGCGAGCAGGTGGCGATACGCATGCTTCATCGTTTCTTGTCCCAGGAAGGCCGTCTCAAGCAGGATGTGACGGATGTTTTGGAGGCGCCGAAGCTCTGGAAGCATTTGCCGGAAGTGCTGAGTATCCAGGAAGTGGAACAGTTGATTAAAACGCCCAATACGCGCAAGCCGGCTGGGGTGCGTGATCAAGCCTGCCTGGAACTCATGTACGCGACGGGCTTACGCGCTTCGGAAGTGGCGTCGCTCAAGGCAGGGAATATTAAT
>JAHFFN010000049.1 GCA_023247915.1 Candidatus Omnitrophota bacterium | reverse complement strand
TTCCCTTGGAAATCGCCGCTTTTCCAAGATCGCCGTAGGCTTTGGCTAAACCAACCTTGTTGGAACCGGAAGCCTCCGAAGGAGCAGTTGTATTCGCCAAATCCGAGGAAATGACTTCATTGGAGCTTAACGCGTCGCCATTTCCCCTATCTTCCCCGGAAGCAAGAATCTGCACTTCCGGCGCGTCATCAAGGCTGGGCGCGGCTTGAAATGCTTTGGCTGGGCCATTTGGCATTGGAGGTTTGGGGCTCGTGGTGAAAGTTTGTGGCGGTGTCGACGTTGGGGGTGTCGTGGGTGGCATGGTATTGGCTTCGGCCGCTTGACGCGAGGCAATCACAACAGAAAATGGTGCGAAATTTTTTTGCATCGTTGTTTTGGGGAGCACCGGCGCCGAGGTATTCGCTGAGACATTCGCTGGCGTGATATTTTGAATAACCGGAATCGCGTGATTGGAAACAGTAAATTCCGAAGCGTCTTCGGCAATAATAACTTTTGGTGCCGGGATTACCACTGGCGGCGAAGGCGGAGGTGTTGTGGTTGTTAGTTCCGGAGTCAATGTCGGAATGGCCGGCGCTGGAGTCAATTCTGGGTTAATGGGAAATGGTGCCGCTTCCTCATGCAATTCCACAAATTCTTGGTACACGACAGGCGCATCCATTGGCGCGGGTTCTTCCTCGGCCTCTACTTCAGGCTCAATGACAGGCTCAAGATCGGATTCGATCTCTGGTAATGGCGCGACCTCTGGTGTTGGAGGGGCCGGCGGAGTGGGTTCAGGTATTGGCGTGGGAGTAGGCGCAGGTGTGGGAGACTGTGAAATGAGCGGAACAATCGGCGCTGGCTCCGGCATCGCAATGGGCTCTTCCTCCGCCTCCACAGCACCGGTATTCACCGCGTCTTTCCCTATAAAACGTTTTCCAGAAGTAGTTTGTCCGCGTAAAATTCCTTGAGCATCGCCCGCTTCAAATACCTGTCTTTTATCCACCCATGGCGTCCATGATTTTTTAAAGGAACACAAAAGATCGGCCGAACCGTTTTTATCGACATCTTTGACACTGCAACCATTCCAGCTAAATTCATTTCCCGTGCGCCCGAAAGTCAGCGAGTAAAAATCAACCTCGGCGGCGGCGTTGAAATCAGGGTTCGAAAAAATAGCCACCTGAATATCGGTTCTTTCTTCCACCACGTCCTTCTTTTTTTTCTTTTTGGCGGTCTTTTCATCGGAAAAATCTCTGGGGTCGATTTGGTTTAATTTTGAATCAGGCTCGATGTCGATCGGAACATTTAGTGCCGGAGTAATGGAGTAGCGGGCAAGCAGAACGTCGGTGTTCCCTATCGGATTTTTCTTATCATCGGCAGTTTCCGGCCTTGTGGTGCCGGCCATATAAACTTCTTTTCCGACGAGCGCCACCGCCGAGGCTTGGTCAAAATAGCCTTCTTTTCCTTCCAAGTGTGTGGCGAGCACGACTCCGTAATCCATGTCGACTTCTAAAAGAAATGCATCTTCATCCGATCCGGAAGAATCCTTTTTGGGATAATTTAAATAACCGGCGACATACAACCGGTCATCACCAACCGCGATGCCACTCGACCATCCATTTTTTGCCGGTCTTGGCGTTTTGAGTGCTGCCATTTCCCAGCCATCTTCCCAAAGCAATTCTCCCTTTTCATTGTATTTCAAACCAGCAATGTCACCCGGACTCGTCTTGCTATTTTTTTTGGCAGAAACCAGGTAAAGGCTATCTTTGGCGACAGCCATATCCACCTTAATTCCATGGCGAATATCATCCGAATTATCCCAAGCGCTAAGCACGGTAGGCGCTTGACGAACCCAAATTTCTTTTCCCGCAGCGTCGTATTTCCATAAAGTGAGATTAATCGGTAAATTTTTAAATTTTGTGTCTTTGTCGGGAGTGGAGGCACTGGAAAAACCGGCCACGTAAACAAAGCCATTCATCAAGGCTATACTTGTCGCGCCGCTTTTATGCATCGAAGCGGCATCTCCTAGCAATTTAGACCACAAGAGTTTTCCGTCGGAATTGTATTTCGATAAAGTTGCCGTTTGATTGTCCACCTGGCCAACCGCGTGACCAGCCACATAAATAACGATCGAATTATTTTCATTAGCCGTCATTACCGCCTGGAATACTTCGTCTTTTTCCTCCGGGAAAAACGCGGAGCGGGTGATCCAGAGGGGTGACGCGTTCCCACTGGCGCCGATCGGAAATTTGGCGAGAACACCGTAACGCTCTTCGTTCTTTTTCTTGCCGAGAAGTTGCGCGAGGCTGGATCCTACGACGTAAAATCCTTCCTTGGTCGAGGTTGTGTCTAAAAATGCGGAAGTGACTTTCATCGCGGTTTTTTGCTCATCAGCCCACTGAAAAATTCCCAGTGGAGACGACGTGGGCGGTATTGAAAAATTGTTTGAGAAGAGTTTTGTTGTCGACGTGATGTCGGTGCCAGATAGGCTTAAACGGCCATCGATCCATTCGGCGTCATTGACGATTTGATCTCCCAGATCGGCGTAGACCAGCGTCTTTTCGGCTTTTAATTGAGTGTCTGCGATGACACCTTCGCAAAATAATAAGCTTCCGAGTAGGAGGCCGGATAAAATAAAAATCGTTTTGTTTTTTTGTGTATTCATACGTTCCTTATAATGCCCCTCAGCGCAGCCCTTCGTGCCTGGCACTACCTCTTTAAAGTTTACATGAATTATTTTAAATATCAATATTGTCAATATTTAATTAATTTTGATTACTTATGTGGAGAAATCGAGAGGGAATTTCTAAGGTTTTGAATTATTAACGAAATCAGGAAGAGGCGTTTTTAATTTCTTTGATTTCGCTGTTATTGAAATAGGCTTTACCCCCCTCTACCTCCACCCAGATTCCATCCCCCTCTTTTTTGATCACCGAGCAATGAATCACTTGGCGGTTTTTGAGGTAAATCGAATAGCCGGCCGGCTCTTCTGAGGATTCGGACTCTTTGGCGGGCTCAACGTCCTTCGGGGCGGGCTCAGATTCCTTGGTGGCGATGGGCTCCTTCGCGGGCGACTCCGAGGCCTCGATAGCTTTTTGGACTAAGACGGATTTGGGCATTTCGATCTTGGGTCTGGAGGCGATCAGCCTTTCTATTTCCGTCATTTTTTCAGCGGGTGGATGCAGAGCTTCTTCTTCGCATCGGGGAACTACATTCGTATTAAGATACTCACCGACTTCTTTTTCATTCGCCCAAAGTTGCCTTTTGGTGAATGGCCCTGAAAGAAGTCCGTCGGCGCAACAAGCACAAAATCTTTTTTGTTGGTCGCCAGTTCTTTTACCCACGCAAGCCTCGATTGCTTTTTCTCGATACACCGTATTGAATTTGTCTTTAAGTGCTTGTATAAAGCTGGGTAAATTGAGGATGCTAAATGTGAGTAGGATGAGGCTGATCGAAATAAAAATAAGCTTCTTTTACATGCGCTGAGTCGCCGATCGGTCGATTTGTAAATTTTCAACGGTGCCGGTTTCTGCCACGGGCGCGCCAGCAACTTTTTTGCTCTCGTCCAGATAACTTTGAAGAACACTGCAAAGAGTCGCGGGGCTGGCGTTGTAAAAACCCGGGATCCCGCCGTCAAAGCCGCCAAAGGATCGAGCCGCTCCCGCTTGGCGCTTAGCTTCTACCAACCGGTAAATCACGCACTTTCTAAAAAGACCCATCGAGGTGATGTCAAATTCCTGAATATCTTCCCAGGGTAAAAAGGTGCTGCGATAAATGTGCCGGAATGTGAGGCCTTCCGGGGCTAAACGAAGATAGGTGCTCCCTGGGATTAAAAGTAAAATTGGGAGCACGATTCCCAAAACACTGAAGCCCGCCATCCACCACCAGGCTCCTGCGCCACCATGCTGGATGCTGGCATAGCTAACCCAGCCCATCCCGGAAAAAGCGATGATCATGAGAATCGGCTTCCACCAATTGGCTTTGTAAGTAATTATTTCAGTCTGGCTCATTTTCTCCGCCCCCCCCTCTAGTCTTCGATGAATTTTTTCTTTTTTTTAGTTTTTGTGGGGCTGTCAGGCAGTCCCGCTAAACGGTCTTTGGCGGTAAATACCCCATCCCCATCTTTGTCCCAGTGCTTGCCGTCCGCTTTCTCCAAAAATGCGATTTCTTCATCGCTAGCGTTAAGTTTTTTGAGTGTTTCAAGTTGGCGGGCATTGCATTCTAATTCCAAATGGGTTTGCGATCCGTAACGCCGTTGATTGGCATGACAAGCTTCATGCACCAGCGAAGCCGCCAGCCACTGCATGGAATAAGGGTGGGAATCCGTGGAAGCTTTTACTTCCATAAGCCCCGAGTGTTGCTTCGTCGCCGGGATCCACATTTCAGTGATCGCCCCCATCCCAATCGTGTTCACTTTTCCGCTCATCACCAGCTGATAGCCTTCATTGTCATTGGCTTTAAGAAGCCCGAGGGCTTGTTTGACATCGCTACGGAAGTCGGGTGTGCCAGAGAGTTTGAGTCCCTCATAATCTTCTTCAATGGCACTTTTTGTAAGGGCGGGCGGCGGGACATTGACTTTGGTTTCAGCTTGGACAAGAGATCCAAAGAGATAAGACAGGATAAAAAATAAACCAACTAATCTTTTTGCCCGCATTCGCCTATTCTGCCTGCAAAAATAAGAAATCTCCAGATTTTTTCTCTCTCTTGGGCTGCTAGGCGGCATTCTTGAATGCTTGCCGAGCCTCATAGAGATCGTAATTGGTCTGCAAATTCATCCAAAATTCGGCAGTTGTTTTTAGAACCTCGCTAAGGAGAATAGCTGTCTCGGCGGTCACACCCCTTTTTTCATTGATCAATGTGTTTACTCGCTGAATCGGCACATTCATTTTTTTGGCAAGCTCAGACTGACTCAAAGACATTGGCTCCAAAAATTCTTTGAGCAATATCTCGCCCGGATGCGTTGGCTTTCTATTGGCTGGGATCATAATAATTTCTCCTAATGATAATCCATGATTTGAACTTCACTGGCATTTCCGGAAGCCCATTTAAAAACAATGCGAAACTGATCGTTGATTCGAATACTCCAGAAGCCCTCTAAATCGCCCTTCAGCAATTCCAGGTGATTACCTGGCGGAACCCTTAAATCTGTCAAATCATGCGCGGTGTGGAGCATATCAAGCTTTCGGCTGGCGATCCGCCAAAGAATCTTGGGTATTTTTAAAGATTTCTTTGAGGATAACCCATGAAATATATCCTCAGCCGCCTGATCCTTAAAGCTCGTGATCACGTTTAAAAGATACCATATTAACGTATACTGTGCAAGTATTAACTATTAGATCGAACATGGGCTTTCCTCCCTACCATACAAGACGACAGGGGGTCGTTTTTCCTTTCAACTATTTTCTAACTATTTTTACGATTAACAGGACTAGCTATTGATAAAGTCGCTGATTTTCTTCTGCTGGTCTTGGTCAAACTTTCTCCGGCGGGCGGTAAGGTCAAGCTGAACGGCGTTTCGCGCCGCGATATCTCTTGCGTCAATCGCCTTCTCTAATTTATTTTTAGGAAGCTTTAATAATTTCTTCTGAAATTCTTGCTTTTTTAAGAGCGCCGCCGCATTGTACTGCCCCACACTCACTCCGGCCGGAGGCGCCAAAGTAAACGCCCTCCGATCCGCCTGCTCCTGCCGCGTAAACTCCGCAATCGCCGCCGCCTTCGAATCCGTCTCCGCCGACAACTTCTGATTAAACTCCACCTTCTCCTGCCGCATCCGAGCAAAAAATGCAGAGGTCTCTTCATCGCTATGCTGAGCAAATGCCGGGAGAGCCGCGAACAGAAGGAGAAAAACACTTAGGGAAGGAATTTTGAGATTCATAACTAAATTATACCGCGAATCTAGAAGAAGTGAACCACGCCGTCGTCGAACGAGGCGATAGGGCGGCGGAGGCCTGGCTCGCATTGCCTCCGCGCGGCCGTTCGATTTTCCCCTACGAGGAAAATCTCACTCATGCGAGCGTCGCGCACTTCGAATAAAAGCTATGATCTCCATGCGTGCGCGACACTCACACGCCGCGCTCCGGCAAAGCTCGCCACCCGCCGCTAGACTCTACCCTGCCTTGACCGCTCTGTCACCGGAGACGTCTCTATTTATTACTAAACAGAATCCTCCAAGGCCTTTTTTAAATTTAATAGCTTCTCTTTTGTTGGCTGAACATACGCTTTTAAACGCTCTAGATTCACATCAAAATAGTTTTGATAATTAATGTCCTGCAATGCATCTAAATTACGATTTGCCTGGCTAAGATCATTTAATAAATTAATAGATGCTCGCCTAATTTCTTTTTTGACATATACATCTTTAATTTTTTCTAGGTAGTAGGTGTGAAAACGACCTAAAGGAGCTGCGTTAGTTGATGCGGGAACCTGCTTCTCTAATTCAGAAATAAGAGATAAATTAATATCTATATCCTCTGCTAAATTTTCAAGGATGACTGTCTTATATTCTTCTCTAATCTGTCTTTCGTTTTGCTGATTTTGCCGTTGAATATTATTTGCTGTTTTTGTTTCATAGGCTGACCAACCAGCAAACGCCACATAAATAATAGTAGCCCCAACAAGAATTCGATTTGCTAAAATTACTGCATTTTGCTGGCGAGCCTGAGCCTCTCCCAAACTTTGATTTGATGCAATAACTCTATCAGTCTCGCTTTTTAGAACCTTCGAAATAATTTCAAGATTTAATATCAACGCTTTCTGTTGAAAGATTTGCGCCGCAGACAACTCTTGGTTTGCAGCAATAATTCTATCTGTCTCATTTTGCAAAGCCCTAGAAATAGCCTCAAGATTTGGGTTTAATTTTTCAAGTTGATCGGCTGTGCGCTTAGAGGCTTGTATTAAGTTGCCTTGGCTATAAGAAAAATATTCCGATAAAATAGCCCAATATTTTTCTTCCAATACTTTTCGTTGATTTTCCTCCATCATTATCTCTCCATTTCACGTCTACTTGAGTAAACCTGTCCCAGCAAGACACGTTAACTCTCTTAGGTTGGGGGTGTCAAGAAGTGGATGCGCAAGCAGTCTCGCCTAGGAGAATGAGGGCTATTGCTTTGGCGTAAAGCCCGTAGCGAATATCTTTTGAAAGTCCTGAACACGGGATTTACCGATGCGAACACACAACGTGAAAGTCACCACAAAATGTTGCCATCACTTGCAATCAAGCGGAGGGTAGCCAAAGCAATGGCTCTCGTTCGACGACGGCGTGGGGAGCTACTCCTCTATCTCCCCTCCACAATGAGGACAAATCAACCCGTCGCGTTCCCATTTGGTTCCGGCGACGTCAAAAATTTTGGCGCAATGAGGGCATTCGTAGCGAGTTAGGTCGTCGTCTTCCACTAGGTGGTGGCTAGAGATTTGCGGGGAATCAAAGAAGAAATATCTTGATAGGCTAGCTTGATGACGCGCTCGATCTTGTTGACTCGGATGATCTCGATACCGATAACATTGTCATCTTTTCCATAATCGATGGATAGAGAGCGATTAGGACGCTCAGTTCGCAGAACCTCTTCATCGGAGATCTTAAAATAGATGGCTCTAGCCTGCCTATCAATGGAAACATTGATCGGGGTCTTACCTTTTAACAGTTTACTAATATTAAGATAGGTCATTTTTTTCCACACTCCCCTGCGGTTATTATTACCATGTCTGATCGTTTGTGTCCAACAACAACGTAGTAATACGATCCATCCCGAACTTTTCTTAATTCTTGAGTTCCGTCCTCGTCAATTGGGGAAGCCTCATTATGATGATGAACAATATCAAGCACCCATTCCTTAGTTAGGCCTCGCTGCTTAATCCTCTCCAAAGCATGCTTGGTAAAAATAATGCTTTTATTTCTCAATGCGCCCCCTCCTGTATTTGGTGGGGGTCTGCTTACCCCCGCTATACAAGACGTCAAGGGGTCGTTTTTGCGTTCAACTATTTTTCCAAATATTTTTCGCTTAACAGGCGGGGCGTGCTTTTTATGGGAAATCGGAAGAGGCGCCTCGCCTTATGCTAGGGCTGGCATTTGATGAGCCTAGCAATCATGGCAATGGATCGAAATCTAGCGGCGGGTGGCGAGCTTTGCCGGAGCGCGGCGTGTGAGTGTCGCGCACGCATGGAGATCATAGCTTTTATTCGAAGTGCGCGACGCTCGCATGAGTGAGATTTTCCTCGCAGGGGAAAATCGAACGGCCGCGCGGAGGCAATGCGAGACGAGCCCTGCCGCCCTAGAGCTACCCTACGATATCGAGAGAGATGTCTAGAGCCGGAGCGTTATGCGTGAGAGCGCCGATGGAGATGCGTTCTATGCCGGTCTCCGCATATTCCCGCACATTATCAATGTTCACGCGCCCCGAAACTTCCAAGGGGATTTTGACACCCATGCGAGTCCGCATTTTGACGGCTTCTTCGATGGATTTACGGGGCATGTTGTCGAGAAGGATGTAGTCAACGGGCGCTTTGAGCGCAGCCGCTAATTCCATGAGGTTTTTAACTTCGATCCCAACAATGGTTTTCTTGAGCGTGCCTTTACGGACTCGTTCAACGATGTCGTTGATGGACTGCTCTCTTAAGATTCTAAGATGATTGTCTTTGATCAGAACCTGGTCAAAGAGTCCTTGGCGATGATTGACTCCCCCGCCGGTGACCACCGCGTATTTTTCCAAAACGCGCAGAGTTGGCGTAGTCTTGCGTGTGTCGAGAATTTTAGCGTTGGTTCCTTTCACCTTGTCGACAAAAGCGCGAGTCTTGGTGGCAATGCCGGACAAATGGCTCAAAAGATTGAGTGCAGTGCGCTCGGCGGTCAAAATGGAAGCGCCAGGACCTTCGATGTAAGCGATCTCACGACCCGCTTCCACCCATTCGCCATCTTTGGCGACCGGCAGAAAACGAAGCGTTTCATCGACCATGCGAAACACGCGCTCGGCAAAGGCGATGCCGCAAAGCACCCCATCCTCTTTAACTTCAAGCTCGGCTTTGATATGTTTGGACTGCGGCAGAAGAATGGCCGAGGTGATGTCCCTCGTCCCCACATCTTCTTTTAAGGCGGCGCGAATAATCGCGTCCGCGGCTTCGGGATTAATCATAGATCAGCCCTACTCACTGAGGGTTTTTAAATTTTCTTCGAGGCGCTTTTTGCGATTCTCGAGCTCTTCAGCTCTTTTTCTTTCTTTATCGACGATGTCCTTGGGCGCTTTTTTGACAAATTCTTCATTGGCGAGTCGCCCTTCTAAACCGCGAATCATTTTTTCCACATCCGTCAAAGCCGATTCAATGCGCTGACGCTCGACCTGGATGTCCACAAGTCCCGACAGCACCACATAGGTTTCAACGCGACCGATATTGGCCACCGCGGATTCCTTGGGACGCGTGATGTGTTTGCCAAGCTGGAGTGAAGAAATCTTGGCCATCTGCACCACATAGGTTGAATAATTTTTTAAAATCTTAAGTTCTTTGTCGCGCGCCGTCTTCACCGCCACAGAAACCATTTCTTTCGGATTGATCTGCCAGGCGGAGCGCACATTGCGGATAGCCTGGATCTCGCCGATCACCAGCTGAACTTCGGCTTCCACATTTTTATTGATGAGACGCTTATTCACCTTGGGCCAAGCGCTCAGCATGATGGAATCGCCTTTATGCGGAATCTTTTGCCAAATTTCTTCAGTAATAAACGGCATAAAGGGGTGCAACAGTCTCAGCGAATTATCGAGCACCGTGTAAAGCACCCATTGTGTTTCTTTGGATTTGATATTGGGTTTGGCTAGCTCCAGATACCAATCGCAGAATTGATGCCAGAAAAAGTCATACAGCGTCGAAGCGGCTTCGTTGAAGCGACTGCGATTCAGGCTTTCGGTTACTTCTTGAATGGTTTGATTCAGGCGGCTCAAGATCCACAGATCAATCGGGCTCAGCGCGCCCCGCTTGGGTTCTTTGGGCTCGACGGTACGATTTTCAATATTCATCAGTGTGAAGCGCGCCGCGTTCCAAATCTTATTGGCAAAATTGCGACCCACTTCAAATTTTTCTTTCGAGGCATACACATCCTGACCCTCAGAAGTAATGGAAATAATCGCGTAACGAAGCGCGTCGGCGCCGTATTCATCGATAATTCCCAGAGGATCCACCGCGTTGCCGAGCGACTTGGACATCTTGGCGCCATTCTCATCACGCACAATGCCGTGAATGTACACTTCCTTGAACGGTTCTTTTTTCATAAATTCATGGCCGGCCATCATCATGCGTGCCACCCAGAAGAAAATAATTTCATAGCCGGTGACCAGCGTCGCGGTCGGATAGAAAAATTTGAGGTCTTTATTATTTTTTTCTTTCGGCCAACCCAACGTCGAAAATGGCCAGAGCCACGAAGAAAACCAAGTATCCAGCACATCCGAATCTTGAATCAGGTTTGTCCCGCCGCAGGCTTTGCAAGCGGTCGGTGTCGTGCGCGACACAATCATGCCGGGCTCGGTATAAAGCTTAGTACCAATATTTATTTTTTTACCGGCAAATTCATCGACGTGTTTTAAAATTTCCGGCGTGCGGCAAGTCTGGCAATACCAAACCGGGATGCGATGCCCCCACCAAATTTGACGGGAAATGCACCAATCCTTAATGTTATTCATCCATTCGAGGTAAACCTTGGTCCAGCGCTTGGGGGTAAAAATAGTCTTCCCATCTTTGACGGCGGCAATGGCCGGTTTGGCCAGCGGCTTCATGTGCACAAACCATTGAAGCGACAAATACGGCTCGACCACGGTCTGACAACGGTAACAATGCCCGATCGCGTGCATGTGTTCTTTGGTTTCAAGCAAGATTCGGCGGTCTTCGAGCTCCGCGATAATTTTCCGGCGCGCTTCAAAACGATCCAGGCCTTGATACGGTCCGGCGTTTTCATTCAAGGTGCCGTCGGGATTCATCACATTGATGAGTTCCAGCCCATGTTTTTGCGCCAAATTAAAATCAACGGGGTCATGTGCGGGCGTGATTTTAAGAGCGCCGCTTCCGAACTTGGGATCAATGTCGCGGTCTTGGATAATGCGAAGTTTGCGATTTAACAGCGGAAGAATCGCAGACTTTCCTTCCAAATGCTTGTAGCGCTCGTCATCGGGATTGTAACCAATCGCCGTGTCACCGAGCATGGTTTCAGGGCGCGTGGTGGCGATGGTCACGTGCTGATCGGTGCCTTCGATGCCGTATTTCAAATAATAAAGGTGGCCGGTGACATCCTTGTGCTGAACTTCTTCGTCGGAAAGCGCGGTTTGACAGCGCGGGCACCAATTGATGATGTATTTGCCACGATAAATCAGGCCTTTTTCATAAAGACGGACAAATACCTCGCGCACCGCCTCGGAAAGTCCTTCGTCCATCGTAAAACGCGTGCGCTCCCAATCACAGGAACTTCCCATACGCTGAAGCTG
>JAHFFN010000048.1 GCA_023247915.1 Candidatus Omnitrophota bacterium | reverse complement strand
GCAGGGAATATTAATTTTGAGGCGGGCATTTTACGCATCACAGGCAAAGGCGACAAAGAGCGTGTGGTACCGATCGGTAAGGTGGCGCGGAAAAGCCTGGAGCGCTATTTGACTCAAGTGCGTCCCAAATGGCTTGGGAATAAGCCGGAAGACACGTTATTTGTTAGTCATCTGGGTCAGCGATTGTCGCGTCAAAGTATTTGGGGGCTGGTGAAGAAGCACGCGAAAGCGGCGGGGATTCGTAAAAAAATTTATCCGCATATTTTTAGGCATTCGTTTGCCACGCATTTGTTGGAAAATGGGGCGGACTTGCGCGTGGTGCAGGAGCTTTTGGGGCATTCGGATATCTCCACCACACAAATTTACACGCATATCGAGAAATCAAGGCTCAAGGGAATTCACGCAAAGTTTCACCCGCGAGCGTAAAAGGAATAAAAGGAGATGAGTTAAAAGGCGTTCAAAATATTAGTAGTGCAGGTTTCAACCTGCACTACCGCCTTTTAACTCATCGACCTCCATATCGTAGAGCAAACTTCAGTTTGCGGAAAGGTTTTATGGGCCAGAGAGCCAGTCAGGTTGCCGAAGAACTTCGAAAGATTGTGAGCATGATTTTGATCAATGATCTGGATGATCCAAAACTTGGATTTATCACGGTCACGCGCATTGAGGTGACGGACGATTTGCGTTTGGCCAAGATTTTTTATAGCGTTCTGGGAGATGAGCAGCAAAAAGAGCTGACCGGTGAAGCGCTCAAAGACAATATGGGTTTTATCAAGCATCTGACGATTGAGCGGATCAACATGCGTTACGCGATGGATCTGCGTTTTGAGTTGGACGCCTCTATCGAACACAGTTTCAAGATTGATACGATTATTAAAAAAATAAAGAGTGAGGAGAAGGAATAGTTTTAGCGTAGAGCGGGTAGCGTTTAGCGTATAGGAAAAGCTAAACGCCAGTCTATCCGCTAAACGCTCTACGCTATCCGCTAAAAAATGGACGGCATTCTTTTATTTGATAAACCGACAAAATGGACTAGCCACGACGCGGTGGATTTTGTGCGCCGCTGTACTGGTCAGCGTTCAGTGGGTCACGCGGGGACTCTGGATCCGATGGCGACAGGTCTTTTGGTGATGTTGGTCGGCCGTGCCACCAAACTTTCTGCGACTTTATCCGGTCTAGATAAAGATTATACCGGCTCGATTATTTTTGGTGTGACAACGGATACGCAGGATACTCAGGGCAAGGTGTTAACTTCGGTGGATCCGGGGATGATTTCCAAGGAAACAATCGAAAAGTTTTTTGCCGAGTTGTCCGGAACCTTGCTTCAAGCACCTCCGGCATTTTCTGCTGTTAGGAAAAATGGAAAAAAACTTTATGAGTGGGCTCGTGCGGGAGTGGTGGTGGAAGCGAAGCCTCGCGAGATTTTTGTAAAAGAATTTCGGATGACGCAATTTGCGTTTCCCGCCGTTTCTTTTTTTGTGAGCTGTTCTAAGGGCACTTATGTGAGAACGCTCGCTCATGAGGTGGGGCAGAAGGCAGGGGTTGGCGCGACTCTTTCGGCGCTTTGCCGTACTCGCATCGGGTCGTTTTTATTGGAAAACGCGTTAACCCGGGAAATGCTTGGAAGTCTAAGCCAGGAAGAAATTCAAAAAAGACTGATTTCGCATGAAAATCTATCACGGGTTTAAAGACCCCGCGCTGAAACCCAGGCCACGAGCGGTGGCTATCGGTATTTTTGACGGTGTGCATCGTGGGCATCAAAAAATTTTAAAAGCCATGCTCCGTCAGGCATCGCAGAAAAAACTCACACCCCTTGTTCTGACCTTTGATCCGCACCCGATTAAAATTTTAAAACCATCGGCCGCTCATCCGATCATCATGTCTTTGGCGCATCGTTTAAGATTTCTGGAATCCATGGGTATTCAAGAAACCCTGGTCATTTATTTTGATAAAAAATTTGCCGCAATCTCTCACCCAGATTTCTTAACGAAGCTCTTGATTAAAAAATTGGGCATGAAATCCTTGTCCGTTGGACATGATTTTCGTTTTGGCCGCGGCGGGCAGGGGGATATTTTATTTTTGAAAAAAGAATCCAAGGCGCTCGACACCCATCTTCAGGTGGTAAGTCCTCTGACATTCAAAAACGAGATTATTTCCAGTACACGCATCCGCCAATTAGTGGAGCGGGGCGATTTGTCCAAGGCCACCCAAATGCTGGGTCGTCCGGTCTCGGTTTACGGAACTGTTGTCCGGGGACGAGGACGGGGAAAGAGCTTGGGGTTTCCTACCGCGAATTTAAATCCTCATCACGAGACTTTGCCGCCTGGTGGCGTCTATGCGGCTTGGGGGTATCTTGGAAAGAGGAAGCTAAAAGGGGTGATTCATATCGGCCAACGCCCGACCTTTAAAGACCGGCAAGCGACGCTGGAGGTGCATTTTTTAAATTTTCATGAAAAGATCTACGGATCCGATATTGAGCTTATTTTTGTCAAACGTCTCCGGGAAACCAGGGCTTTTGAGAGCCCCCAGGCGCTGATTACGGCCATTCGGAAGGACGCCAAGCAGGCGCTCCAGGCGCTGAAATAGCCCTTTACAAAGCACTCTTTTGACTGTATAATCTCCGAACAATCAATTGCCCCGCGCTTGCTACCAATTTTGCTTATTTTTAAAGCGCTGTAACATTAGAAAATACCTTGAGTTACAATTTTAGATTAGGCAAGGGCGGGCTCAACGAAGGAGAATTAAAAGCATGTCTATTAGTAAAACGAAGAAACAAGAAGTCATTGCCAAAAACCGCACCCACGCCAAAGACACCGGTTCGTCTTTTGTTCAGATTGCTGTTTTGACCGAACGCATCAACAACCTTGGCTCGCACTTTAAGAGCCATGTCAAAGACCACCATTCGCGCTATGGTCTTTTGAAGCTTGTCTCTCAGCGCCGTAAACTCCTGGACTACATCAAGAGCGAAGACCAAAAAGCCTATTTCAAATTGATCGAAGATCTCGATCTCAGAAAATAAAAGAATAGGCCTCCCATGAAAACATTCGAAATTAAGCTAGGAAGAAATACGTTAACTTTTGAAACCGGTCGCATGGCCAAACAGGCTGACGGCGCGGTTTTGGTTCGCTTAGGCGACACGATGGTGTTGATTACCGCTTGCGGATCCCGCAAGCCGAAAGAGGGAACTGATTTTTTTCCTCTGACCGTCGAATATCAGGAGAGAGCTTATGCTGGCGGGAAGATTCCCGGCGGTTATTTTAAGCGCGAAGGAAAAGCGACAGAGAAAGAAACGCTGACCTCCCGCCTGATCGATCGTCCCATCCGTCCTTTATTTCCCGAGGGTTTTTACAACGAAGTTCAAGTCATTGCCAGCGTCATCTCAAGCGACAAGAAAAATAATTCTGACGTGCTTGCGATCAACGGCGCTTCGGCAGCCTTGATGATTTCCGGCATTCCGTACCTTGGTCCGGTGGCCGCGGCGCGTGTCGGCGAAGTCAATGGCGAGCTCGTTTTAAATCCCACCTTCGAAGAAACCTCTAAGAGCACGCTTGAAATCATGGTCGCGATGACAGAGCAGGGCGTCATCATGATCGAGGCGGGCGCCAGCGAAGTCACCGAAGAGCGTATTGTGGAAGCGCTCAAATTTGCGGAAGAAGCTTTAAAGCCCGTTCTTAAATTGCAACGCCAGATGGCGAAAGAATGCGGCAAGCCTACGATGGAAGCGGTTTTGAATCTTCCTTCCGAAGAGCTGATGGGCAAGGTTCGTAAATTGTCCGCGGCGGGCATTGACAAAATCAATCACAATGAAAAAACCAAGGAATCCCGCGACGAAGCGTTAAAAACTTTGTGCAAAGCGGCGATTGCTGAGCTTGTCGTTGTCGGTGGAACCATCACCGAAGCACAGGTCAAAGCGGCTTTTCATGATGTGGAAAAAGAAGAAGTTCGTAATTTTATCGTGACCAAAGGTCTTCGTACCGATGGACGCAAACACAACGAGATTCGCCCGATTACCTGCGAAGCCGGTGTGTTGCCGCGTACTCACGGATCGTCTTTGTTTACTCGCGGACAGACGCAGGCTCTCGGTGTCGTGACTTTAGGAACGACTCGTGATGAGCAGGTGATTGACGCGATTGAAGGGGACATTTTCAAAAACTTCATGCTTCATTACAATTTCCCGCCGTTCTCGGTCGGTGAAATCAAAATGATGCGTGGACCCGGACGCCGCGAAATCGGCCACGGCGCTCTTGCGGAAAGAGGTTTGAGAGCGGTGGTTCCTTCGAAAGAAGAATTTCCTTACACGATCCGTATCGTTTCCGATATTTTGGAATCCAACGGTTCCTCCAGCATGGCCAGCGTTTGCGCGGGATCTCTCGCGATGATGGACGCGGGCGTGCCTATCAAGGCGCCGGTGAGCGGTATCGCCATGGGACTTGTGAAAGAAAAAGACAAGTTCGCTATTTTGAGCGACATCGCGGGTGTGGAAGATCATTTGGGTGACATGGATTTCAAGGTGACCGGCACCGCCAAGGGCGTGACTGCCGTTCAGTTGGATCTCAAACTTAAAGATTCTATCGACGTGAATACGCTTCGCCGCGCGCTGGATCAGGCTCGCGAAGGCCGTCTTCACATTCTCGGCAAAATGACGTCCGCGCTTTCGGCTCCTCGCACGGCGCTTTCTCAGTATGCTCCGAGAATCACCACGATTAAGATTGATTCCGATAAGATCCGCGAAATCATTGGCCCCGGCGGCAAAATGATTCGCAAGATCACGCAGGAGTCCGGCGCATCGATCGAAGTCGATGATGACGGTACCGTGCGTATCGCGTCCGCAGACGGAGAGTCCACCCAGAAGGCCATTGATTACATCAAGGGCATTACGGAAGACGCCGAAGTCGGAAAGATTTATAACGCAACCGTCAAACGCATCATGAATTTTGGCGCGTTCTGCGAAATTCTGCCAGGCAAAGAGGGATTGGTTCACGTTTCAGAGCTTTCCGATACTTTTGTGGAAAATGTGGAGAGCGTCGTCAAAGTTGGTGATCAATTTCCTGTGAAGGTCATTGAAATCGACCAACAGGGGCGCATCAACTTGTCCAAGAAGCAGTCGAGCTCGGACGCACCTCCCGTGGTTGGCAAACGCAGTGAGCGCGGTGGTGACAGCTATAAAAACGGTAAAAGTTTCTCTAAAGATAGACCCCGCCGCTAAAGATCTTCCGGCTCCCCGGTACATGTCAGACGGGGCGGCAGGACTGGATCTTTGCGCGCATGTAGAATCGGATATCATCATCCATCCCGGCGAAATAAAACTTATTTCGACCGGGATTTCTATTGGTATTCCGTTGGGGTATGAAGCACAGATCCGCCCACGAAGCGGTTTGGCTTTAAAGCATGGCATTACAATGGTTAACACGCCGGGAACCATCGACAGCGATTACCGCGGTGTGATATCGTTGATAGTAACCAATCTCGGCAAAGAGCCTTACACGGTCAAGCGTGGCGCCCGAATGGCGCAAATGGTGATCAATGAAGTGATTCGTGCCGAGTTTGAAGAGGTGGAAGAGCTTTCGGAGACCAAGCGCTCCGTTGGCGGTTTCGGACACACAGGAGTTTAGCCGGATGAACGAGCAGAAACAAAATGAAGTCCTCGCTTTTTTCTGGTTTATCGTTGCGGCCATTACTTTTCTCTCTCTTTTTTCGTACACGCCCACCGACATCCCTTTTGAAGTTTCAATTCCCAACGCGCCGATTCATAATTTAATCGGACCGGTCGGCGCGTATGCCGCTTGGATCTTATCGTTGTTATTTGGAAAAACGGCGTATTTTTTGGTGCCGCTTTTTTTATTTTGGTCGCTGGCCAAATGGTCCGGCAAAAAAGGCCAGAAGCCGTGGGTGAAGATATTCGCGACTGTCATTTTTTTCTCTTCCGCCTGCGCGCTTTTTTCACTGGGCGGCGAGCTCACCGAAATCAATCGCTTTTCTTCCGGCGGCATCATCGGTTTTTTTGTTTCCAATGCATTTACGGCTCTTTTCGGCCGCGGTGGACTTCTCGTCACCTTTCTTTTGTTTCTTTTGTCGATTATTTTGGCCACCGAGCTTTTGGTCTTGCAGGTCGCGTCCGCGCTTTTCAAAAAAGCCAAGGATCGCCTGACGGAAAGTTTGCCTAAGGAATTGCCGCAAGCGGCCGCCTCCAAACAAACTCCAACAAGACCTTTTGTTCCCAAATCCAATGACATTAAGGAAGCGCTGCTTGAAAAACTAAAACCTTTGATTAAGCCCGTGGCGGAAAAAGAAGAAAAAGTTATTCCGCTTCCCAAGGAAGAGAGCAAGCCTCAGATCAAGCTCTCAATTCCAAAACCGGTGG
This sequence comes from Candidatus Omnitrophota bacterium, assembly GCA_023247915.1. Lineage (GTDB taxonomy): Bacteria > Omnitrophota > Gorgyraeia > 2-02-FULL-51-18 > 2-02-FULL-51-18 > JAHFFN01. The sequence goes on along the minus strand of JAHFFN010000048.1, from coordinate 5,074 downwards.
AGCCTAAGGTGGAAGCGCCAAAGCCCAAGCCCGTGGTGGCCGCGATGCCGGTGGTGGAGGCAGAAGCCGAACCTGGGAGTTATCAGATCCCATCGCTTGATTTGCTGCAATCGCCCGTGGCCATTGATCAATCCAAATTAAAAACTAATCTCGAAGAAAGCTCCAAGCTCCTGGAAGATACCTTGCGTGATTTTGGCATTGAAGCCAAGGTGGTGGAGGTGGAGCAGGGGCCAACAATTACGCGCTATGAACTTCAGCCTGCGGCGGGTGTGAAGGTGCAAAAAATCACGGCTCTGGAAAATGACATCGCTTTGGTGATGCGTGCCGCGAGCGTTCGCATTATTGCGCCCATCCCTGGCAAGTCTCGCGTTGGTATTGAAGTGCCAAATACTTCCATGGCCACGGTTTTCATTAAAGAAGTGCTGTCTTCCGCTGAATTTCAAAATGAGGCTTCCAAAATTTCTATTGTTATCGGCAAAGACACCGCCGGAGCGCCCCTGGTTTGTAATCTCGCGGACATGCCGCATCTTTTAATCGCTGGCGCTACCAATACCGGAAAGAGCGTTTGCATTAACAGCATCATCACAAGCATTTTGTTTAAAGCGACTCCCGATGAAGTGAAATTTTTGATGATTGATCCAAAGATGGTGGAGCTCCATTTCTACAATGATCTTCCGCATCTGATCACTCCCGTGATTACCGATAAAACAAAAGCGCCCAGTGCGCTGGGGTGGCTCGTGGCCGAGATGGAACGCCGCTACCGCGTGCTTTCAAAAGTCGGCGCGAAAAATATTCTCATGTTTAATCAGAAAGTAGAAAACAAAGAAATTAATCCCGCATCTTTAAAAATTGATGAAAATAATCAGGATGAGGCCGTGATCGTCAAGCGCATGCCTTACATTGTCCTAGTGATTGATGAGTTGGCTGATTTGATGATGGCCTCGGCACAGGAAGTGGAAACGACAATTACCCGTTTGGCGCAGTTGGCTCGTGCGGTCGGCATTCATATGATTTTGGCGACTCAGCGTCCGTCGGTGGACGTGATTACGGGCGTGATCAAAGCAAACTTCCCAGCACGTATCGCTTTTCAAGTCGCCTCGAAAGTGGATTCAAGAACCATTTTGGATGAAAACGGTGCTGACAAACTTTTAGGCCGCGGCGATCTTCTTTTGATGGATCCTCGGAAATCGAAACTGATCCGCGCGCAAGGCGCTTGGGTGCAGGACAAAGAAATCGAAAAAGTCACCACCTTTATTAAGGCTCAGCGCAAAGCTGTGTATCAGGAATCGGTCGCGCAACAGTCCTCAGATAAAAAACAGGCCGCTTTTGGAGATTTCAAGCGGGATGAAATTTATGATGAGGCTAAGCGCGTGGTGCTTGAGACCGGCCAGGCCTCGGTGTCGATGGTTCAGCGCCGCCTTGGCGTAGGCTACACCCGCGCGGCGCGTCTTATCGATATGATGGAAGAGGATGGGGTGGTGGGGCCGTATCGTGGCGCCAAACCCCGCGAGATTTTGGTGGAGCGTCCTAACGCGAACGCGAATGCCCCGCAAGCGGTTAGCGAAGAGGAAGGCGCATGAGCATTGGTCATGCTCTTAAACAAGCGCGCACAAAAAAGTCCATTTCTTTGGACGAAGTGCATGCCAAGATCAAGGTGCATCCGCGCATTCTCCAACTTTTAGAAGAAGACAAATTTGATAAACTTCCCAGTCCTATTTTTGCCAAGAGCTTTTTAAAGAGCTACGCAGATTTTCTAGAAATAGACGCGGAGTCGCTGTTGAAAGGATTTGAAAAAACAGCGCAGAAGGAACCCGAGCAAAAACTTTTTATCCGTCCGGCGGAAGAAGCACAAAAACATTTCGCGGGTTTTGATACGCAGACGCTGGCGATGATTTTGATGGTCGTGGCGGTGTTGGTGGTGGGATGGATCGGGATGCATTTGGCCAAGTCCGCTAAATCTCAAATCAATAAAATGAAACCCACTTCCGTCGTAGCTGCAAAACTTCCTTCTGCGGCAGTCGCGAAGCCGGCGCCGGTTAAAAAATCGAGCGATTGGCTACGCAGCGTCGATCAAGGCAATTTCCCTGAAATCGCCAAAAGCGCGCCGCTGGAATTGCAGGTAAAGGCGCTGGATAATGTCTGGCTTCGCATCACCTGCGACGGCAAGGTTTTGTTTCAATCGATTTTGAAGCGCGGAGCCTCCGAACGCTGGAAAGCTTCTGAAAAAATCGATATCTGGACCGGCAATTCTTCCAATATGTTTCTTACTCTCAACAATTACGGCATCGGTTCTCCCGGAAAAGGCGTGGTCAAGAAAATGCTGATCACGCGCGATGGCGTAAAACTCTCCAAATGAAAGTTAGCCTAGTCAGTCTCGGCTGTTCGCGTACGCTAGTGGATTCAGAAGTCGCGTTGGGCGGTTTAAAAGTCGCCGGACACACCATTGTCAGGGATGTCAAAGACGCTGATGTGGCAGTCGTCAACACCTGCGGTTTTATTGAAGAAGCCAAGACCGAATCCATCGAAACCATTTTACGCCTCTGCGAACTTAAGAAAAAAGGCAAGCTGTCGCATGTGGTCGTGCTCGGGTGCTTGGCTCAGCGCCATGGGGAAGAACTTCGAAAAGAAATCGGGGATGAGGTCGACGGAATTATTGGCACCAATAATTATGGGGATCTCGCTCGGGTTCTGGAGCCGCTTAAGGCTAAAGGAAAAGTTTACGAAGTCAAAGCCAAGCCGCATTATATTTTGAATGAAAGCACACCGCGCTATTCGCTGACACCCGATTATTTTTCTTATGTCAAAATCTCCGAAGGCTGTATCAACGCTTGTACGTACTGCGTGATTCCGCAGATGAAGGGACCACATCGTTCACGGCCGATGGAGGACATCCTCGTGGAAATTAAAAAACTCGCGGCACGACCTGAGGTAAAAGAAATTAATTTGATTGGTCAGGACACCGCGGCTTATGGTTATGATTTAAACCGGACACTGCAATTGCCGGAGCTTTTAAAGCGAGTGGCCGAAGCGGCGCCGGACAAATGGATACGCCTTTTGTACGCGCATCCGGGGCATGTGACCGAAGCGCTGATCGATGTGATCGCGAAATACCCAAATATCTGCAAATACGTCGATTTCCCTGTCGAACACAGCCATGACGCGATGTTGAAACGCATGAATCGCGGTGTCACGCGAGAAAAAATGATGTGGGGAATTGAAACGCTAAGAAAAAAGATTCCCAATGTGAGTATTCGCACCACGATTATCGTAGGTTTTCCCGGAGAAACCGAGGAAGAATTTCAGGATTTGATGGATTTCTTGAAGGAAGTGCGTTTCGAACGCCTGGGCGCGTTCATGTTTTCCAATGAAGAGGGCTCACGTGCTTACAATTTACCCGACCATATTTCTCAGGAAGTAAAGTTGGAGCGTTTCAACGCGGTGATGGCGCAGCAACAGGCGATCTCCGCCGGGATCAACGAGTCATGGATCGGCCGAAGCTTTAAAGTATTGGTCGATGAAGAAAATAAAAAAGAAAAAGTCTGGTATGGGCGTACCGAAGCGGATGCCCCGGAAGTGGACGGTCAGGTGATCATTCATTCCAAGCGCCCCTTAAAGCCCGGCGATTTTGTTGAGGTCGAAATTACGGACGCGTTGGAATACGATTTGATCGGAGAATGTGTTTAAAGCGATGAACGTTCCCAATTTTTTGACCAGCCTTCGTATCGTGTTGGCGGTGCTGTTTCTTTGGCTTCTTTTTTTGGCCGGACTGCCCGCAAAAATCCTAGCGCTTCTAGCGTTCAGCGCGGCCTCCATCACCGACTACTGGGACGGACGTCTGGCTCGGCAAAATAATCAAATCACGAGTTTTGGTCGTCTGATGGATCCTATTGCGGACAAGGTTTTGACGCTTTTTGCTTTTGTGGCGTTCGTTCGATTGGATTTGGTGGCGGCTTGGATGGTGGCGGTAATTATCGCCCGCGAAGTTTTTATCACACTGGTGCGTCTTGTGATGCCTTCCAAGGGAGCTTCCCAGGAAGCCCGAACGAGTGGGAAGCAGAAAACAGTCCTGCAAATCACCGTGATTGTTTGTATTCTTATTTTTATTTGCCTGCGCGAAACTTCATTTTGGCGCCCAGAGTGGAGCGGCACGGCGCTTCAGTTTATCCATTATGGAATGTTACTCATTGTCGCCATTACGTTGTGGAGTGGGATTCGCTACATCGCCATCAATCGGAAAATTCTTTTTAGATTGTGAACAAATTTTTTAAAGAGTTTGTCCGGATCAGTGCCTCATTTTTTTATGTGGGCTATATCCCCGTGGCGTCGGGTGCGTGGGGGAGTTTGGCGGCTTTCGCGATTATCGCGCCGCTGGAGTCTAGAACGCTCGCGATTGTCACGGCTGTTTTAAGTGTTTTTGGAATTTTAATCTGCAAACCCGCCCAGGAAATTTTTAAGAGTCCCGATCCGCGTCAATATGTGCTGGATGAGGTGTGCGGGATGGCCTTGAGCGTGCTGTGGCTGCCCGCCGACTACGTCGTCTGGATTACCGCGTACGTCATCTTCCGCGTCTTGGATGTCTTCAAGCCTTGGCCCATCATTATCTTCCAAAAAATGCGTCACCCCGCAGGCATCATGCTCGACGACCTCGCCGCCGGGGCGATCACAAATATCATCCTGCAACTCATTATTTTCGTTATACGATTTAGATAATAGGGGCGACAGATCCCGTCGAGCCTTTACCTCCGCTCAGTCGCATTTCTGTAAGCGTCTTTTATTTCGTAAGTCTGGGGAGCCTCGGCAAAATGAAATAACTCGCGCTAGGCCGCGCTCAGACAGGATTTCATTTTGCCGTATCCCGGCAGACTTGACGAAAAAAAGCCGCATCAGAAATGCTTGGTTCGCTCCGGTAAAAGCTCGCCGGGCTCTGCCGCTAGATCTAAAATTAACTCTCTCCCACTTCTCAAAACATTCCCCCCGACAACGAGCGATTAGGCTCTTTTGGAGCGCTTATGGATTTGACATAACTTTTAAGGGGAGCCGCCAAAAACCGTTGTGATAGGCCACAAAGACCTAT
>JAHFFN010000047.1 GCA_023247915.1 Candidatus Omnitrophota bacterium | reverse complement strand
AGAGCTTTGGGAGAATACGGTTCCGTGGTTTTTATCGCCGGGAATATGCCGATGAAAACCGAAATCGTGCCGCTTTTAATCATGACCAAGCTTGAGCAATACGATTATGCGGGTGCCACGGCGATCGCGCTGGTCATGCTGGTCGCGTCATTTTCGTTATTTCTTTTTATTAATTGGCTCCAGTCCTTGAGTTCGAGACAGACGGGGTTGACTTCATGAGCGCGGATAACAAAAGAACAGAACCGCTTTGGATTCAGCGTAGTCTTATCGGCCTGGCCTTTTTGTACTTGGGACTGGTGCTTTTTGTGCCGGTGGCGAGTATTTTCGCCGGCGCGTTTCGAAAAGGCGCCGCGTTTTATTTTCAATCGTTTTTAAATCCGGACGCCAAATCCGCGATTTGCTTGACGCTCGTGACGGCGCTGGTGGCGGTGCCGCTTAATTTGATTTTTGGGATCGCGGCGTCGTGGGCGATCGCGAAGTTTGATTTTAGAGGAAAAAATATACTTTTGACGTTGATCGATTTGCCGCTGTCGGTGTCTCCGGTGATTTCGGGGATGATTTTTATTCTTTTGTTTGGCGCGCAGGGTATTTTTGGGCCGTGGCTCGTGACGCATGGGCTTAAAATTGTTTTCGCGCCGCCGGCGATTATTCTCTCGACGATTTTTGTGACTTTTCCTTTTGTGGCGCGCGAACTCATCCCGGTGATGAAATCGCAGGGCACCGAGGAAGAGGAAGCGGCGATCACTTTGGGCGCGAGCGGGTTTCAGGCCTTTTGGCGCGTGACGCTTCCTAATATCAAATGGGGTCTTTTGTACGGCGTGATTCTCTGTAACGCGCGCGCGATGGGAGAGTTTGGGGCGGTTTCGGTGGTGTCGGGGCATATTCGCGGCTACACCAACACATTGCCCCTGTATGTTGAAATTTTGTACAATGAATACAACTTCGCGGCGGCTTTCGCGGCGGCTTCGCTTTTGGTTTTTCTGGCGCTTGTGACGCTGGGTGCCAAACAGATTGTTGAGGCTAGAGTCCAAAAGGAGACCCAGTGAGTATTGAAATTAAAAACGTCACTAAAATTTTCGGGAGTTTTAAAGCGCTCAAAGACGTGAATGTGAAAGTCGAGACCGGAGAGTTGGTTGCGCTTTTAGGGCCGTCGGGTTCGGGAAAAACCACGCTTTTAAGAATTATCGCCGGGCTTGAAACCGCCGATGGCGGCGAAGTATTTTTTCATGGAGAAGACGCTCAGAAAAAAAATACCAAAGACCGCGCGGTGGGATTTGTGTTTCAACACTACGCACTTTTCCGTCATTTGACGGTGTTTGAAAATATCGCGTTTGGTTTACGTGTGAAGCCGAAAAATATTCGCCCGAGCAATGATCAGATCCAAAAACGCGTGCATGAACTTTTAAAGTTGGTTCAGCTGGACTGGGTGGCCAATCGTTTTCCGTCCCAACTTTCGGGAGGCCAACGTCAACGCATCGCGCTCGCGCGTGCGCTGGCGGTGGAGCCCAAGGTGCTTTTACTGGATGAACCGTTCGGCTCGCTCGATGCCAAAGTCCGCAAAGACCTGAGGCAGTGGCTCCGTCGTTTCCATGATGAGCTTGGGATCACGAGTATTTTTGTGACGCATGACCAGGAAGAGGCGTTGGAAGTGGCCGACCGGATTGTGGTGATGAATGAAGGCAAGATTGAGCAGATCGGAACCCCGGAAGATGTGTATCATCGCCCGGCGAACGCTTTTGTTTTGAATTTCTTGGGCAATGTGAATTTGTTTCATTCGCGCATTGAGGATGGAAAAGTAAAAGTCGGCAATTTTGTATTTCCCGTGTCCGGAAAAACGCCCAACGACGGAAAAGCCACGTTTTATGTGCGTCCGCATCAATTTGATTTGTCGCGCTTTCGAAAAGGCGTGCATTCTTTCTCCGCGCGCGTGGTGCATTTAAATCCCGCGGGCGCTACGGTTAAAATCGATTTACTGAGCGAATGGGGCGAGTCGGTGCAGGCGGAAATCAGCCAGGAAGAATATCAAAAAATAAATTTAAAACGAAACGAAGAGATTTTTGTGACGCCCAAAGAGATTCGTTTGCAGTCGGGTTCGGGAAGTGACTTTGAAAAAATCGGCTACGTCGAAGAGGGCGGGGGAATTTAAACTAAAATCCCCAGATTTTTGTCTGGTATTCTTGAACCATGCGGTCGGTATTAAAAAAACCGGCTTCAGAAATGCAGTGAACCATCTTGGTGATCCAATCGGAGTCGAAATTCACCCCTTCTTTTAAATTGGTCGCGTAATAAAGCTTGGCGGCATTTTCCATCATCGCGTACAGCGCGTCCGAGTCTTCTTTGAGGCGTAAATTTCGTTCATCGCCGATTTCCGAACCGTGATGTTCCCAGCCGAATATCCAGCCGATGTTTTTATCCGCCGCTTCCACCACCCAACCGTCGAGTGTCGAAAGTTGAAGCACGCCGTTTAAAATCGCCTTCATGCCGCTGGTGCCGGAGGCTTCAAAAGGGGGAAGCGGGTTGTTGAGCCATACATCAACACTGGAGGCCAACAGCTTGCCGAAAAAGGTATCGTAGTTTTCCAACATCAAGACACGCACCAGATCCCGGTTTTTATCAAGCGAATCAATACGGGAAAGCATTTCATTCACATAGGTAAACCCAAGATCGTCTTTGGGATGCGCTTTGCCCGCGAAAATAATCTGAATCGGCCCCACGCGCCGCGCGATCTCGAGAATTTTTTCAACATCCTGCAAGATGAGGCTCGGCCGTTTGTAGGCCGCGATGCGCCGCGCCCAAGCGATGGTAAAAACGCCCGGCTCGATGCGCCAGTTTTTAAGAAGCAGGCTGAGATTTTTTTTGTTGGTATCATGCGCGTTCCAGAGCGCGCGGCGAAACTCGGGATTTTCTTTGAGTGCCAACGCGTTTTTTAAACGCATCGGGGACTGGCGCCAATCCCCAAGTTCCTTGGGGTACGCGTCAAAAACATCCGCGACCGGCTTTGAGACCCAGGTATGCGCGTGGACGCCGTTGGTGATGGTCTGGATCCGGTCTTTAAAGTCGGGAAACTGAAGTCGCGTGACCTCGCCGTGCTTGGCCGCGACCGCGTTCACAAAGTGACAGGTGTTCATCGCGTGCTCGGTGAGATTGATGAGATCGCGATTGCCGGAATCGGAGCCAAATTTCTTGATCAGGCTGAAAATATCGTCGGGCAGAATTTCTTCCAATGTTTTTTTATTGAAGCGATCATGTCCGGCCGCGACGGGGGTGTGACAGGTGTAGGCAAAATGGTTTTTTAACGAGTCGATTTCCGGATTTTTTTTGTTCAGCGCTTTTTCGGCGAAGGCGAGAGCCGCGTGGCCTTCATTCAAGTGATAACGATTTAATTGATAGCCGAGTTTCTCAAGCGCTTTCATGCCGCCGATGCCTAAAATAATGCGCTGAAGGATTTTCCATTCGGCGTTGTCACTCTTGTAAAGCTGGCCGGTGAGTTTTTGGGTGAAAGGCGTATTTTCCGGAACATTGGAGTCCAAAAGAATCAGCGGAATGACATGTTTTTTGTCGTAGCTATAAACAAAGTATTTCCAAAGTTTAAGACGGATGATTTCTTTTTTGAGATTGATGTCGACATGGGTTTCCAGGGGCACCAGTCCCGGAAAAGAGGAGGGCTCCCAATCGGTTTCCTCCGGCACTTGCCCGTCTTTAAACCAAAAACTTTGCTTGAAGTAACCTTTGTTCCATAAAATACCGACAGCGGCCAAAGGCACGCCGCGATCCGCGGCACTTTTAAGCGTGTCTCCCGCCAACACTCCCAAACCGCCGCTATAAATTGGCAAATCCAGCCGGTGGGGGGCATCGACCACCAAATAATAATCCATGGCTCTCAAATTAGAAAAAATATGATGTCCCGCGCTTGAATTTTTTTCACTGACGGGGATTTTGCTTCCAAAAGGGTTGTAGGTATTGGTGGAGAGGCCGTATTCCATCGAAAAATAGCCGACGGATTTTTGATCAGCGGCCAAGAGGTGTTCCTCAACCTCGAGAATAGGCTTTAAAGGGAATCCGAAAAAGGAATCCGAGGTGATATTGGCCGCGTACCGTTCAAAGTGATCGACGGGAACCAGCGAAAGAAAGCGTTTTAGATCCGAATTTTCCATACGAAACCTCATTATACCTCATTTTATTAAATTATGGTAGGATGAGCCCTCGAAACGCGGGGAAAACGTGGATATTTCGAAAAAAGAACTCGATAAACATTATATGCAGCAGGCGCTGAGGGAAGCCGGCAAGGCTTTTGAGGCGGATGAGGTGCCGATTGGCGCCATCTTGGTGCTGGAAAATAAAGTGATCGGCCGCGCTTTTAACCAGACCCGTCTTTTGAAAGATGCGACCGCCCACGCGGAGATGTTGGCCATTACCCAGGGCTGTGAAACGACCGGTGCCGAGCGTTTACCGGGGTCGACGCTTTATGTTACACTGGAGCCTTGTCCGATGTGTGTGGGCGCGATGATTTTGGCTCGGATTGAGCGCCTGGTTTTTGGAGCTCGGGAGGCCAAAACCGGAGCCTGCGGTTCCATCGTGAACCTGCTGGCGGACGGCAAATGGAATCATCAGTTTAAGGTGGAAGAAGGACTTCTGGAGTTTGAGTCCGCGGCGCTTCTCCAAGAATTTTTTAAGAAAAAAAGGCCTAGATGAGCAAGCGATCTACTCGTGATCTGCGATTACTTGGGGTTGCGTTGTATGCTTGCGAAGGAACTAAATTACGAATAGATAAGAGAAGTGGCAAGCCTTACTATGCTATAGAGTTTACGAATTCAGATCCAAAGCTGATTAAGTTGTTTTTAGAGTTTTTGAGAAAAATTATAGGCATTGAAGAATCTAAACTCAAAGGGTTGCTTCTTGTTTATGATGATGCGAAGAAGAGAAGAGCCGAAAAATACTGGTCAGATTATCTGAATATACCTCTTTCTCAATTCAACAAGACTGTGATCCACCCTTCAAGAGGAAGGAATAATTTAAGTCCTACTGGGACATTTAAAATTCGTTATTATTCTAAAACGAAACGCATGCTCTTAGAGACAATGGTAAAGGAATTTTTAAAATAGTTTTAGGAGAGGTCGCATAGTTGGTCTAGTGCGCGCGCCTGGAAAGTGCGTAACCCGAAAGGGTTCGAGAGTTCGAATCTCTCCCTCTCCGCCAGCTTTTAAGTAAGTACGTAGATGGTGAGATTCGAAAGTAAGGGTCATCACGCGGAGGTTGTTATGCTAAGCGCAAAGAAAATCCTGATTGTGGATAATGAGGCGCCGATTGTCGCCCTTTTAAAGGCGCGGCTGGAAATGACGTATAGAGTTTCGACGGCTCTCGATGGCGAGTCCGGCTATCAAAAAGCGGTGCAGGAAAAACCCGATCTGATTTTGTCGGATATCATGATGCCCGGCGTGGACGGTTTTGAGCTGATGGAAAAATTAAAACAGCACACCAGCACCCAACACATCCCCGTGATTTTTGTTTCGGCGCTCAGCGATACCAGCTCGATTTATAAAGCGCAAGATCGCGGTGTCGCGGATTATTTGATCAAGCCCTTTGATATGGAAGAGCTCTCCGGTTGCGTTAAAAGGTACGTTTAATGGAATCAAAGCCTTACGTTGTTCTTGCCCGAAAATACCGTCCGCAAACTTTTGACGATGTGATCGGCCAGGAAGCGATTGGAACCACACTCAAAAACGCGATCACGCTCAAGCGTGTCGGACATGCCTATCTTTTTACCGGCCCTCGCGGCGTCGGCAAGACCTCGATGGCTCGCATTTTTGCCAAAGCGCTTAATTGTAAAAAAGGCCCGACGGTTACGCCTTGCGGCGAATGCCCGGCCTGTGCGGAGATTGAGGGTGCCCGTTCTCTGGACGTGTTGGAAATCGACGGCGCCTCCAATCGTGGCATCGACGAAATCCGCGCACTTCGCGAAAATGTGAAGTTCGCGCCCGCCGCCGGCAATTTCAAAATTTACATCATCGACGAAGTGCATCAGATCACCACCGACGGTTTTAACGCGCTTCTAAAGACATTGGAAGAGCCGCCCGCGCATGTGAAATTTATTTTTGCCACGACGTCGGCCAATAAAGTTCCCGCGACGATTTTGTCACGCTGTCAGCGTTTTGATTTTCGGCGTATCACCACCGATACGATCGCTTCGACACTCAAAGAAATCTGCAAAAAAGAAAAAATTAAGATCGACGAAGACGCACTTTTTCTGGTGGCCAAGGCCGCCGATGGGAGTTTGCGCGACAGTCAGTCCTTGCTCGACCAAATCGCCGCGTGCGCGGACGGAAAAATTTCCAAACAAGATGTGCTGGGGTCGCTGGGTTCTTTAGAAGAAGAAAAGCTCGTCGAACTCACCACGGCGCTGGCCGAAGGCGACGCGAAAGCGGCGCTCTTTCTTTTGAATGATGTGTTGAATGAGGGGAAAGACGCGTTTATTTTTCTCGAGAAGTTTTTAGAGCACACCCGCAATCTGCTTTTCATGCAAGTGTCGGAAAAATTGGGCGAACTCATCGACGCGCCTGAGTCTTATAAAAAAGCGCTCGCCGAGCAAGCCAAAAAACTAAGCAAAGACGAACTTTTTTATTTCTCGGCGGTGATTACGCACACGCTCCAGACAATGAAGCGTTTTGAAGCCAAACGTATTCCGCTGGAGATCGCGCTTGTCAAATTAGCCCGCAAAGCGCCGATGGAAGAGCTTTCCCAGGTGCTGGAAGCCCTGAAAAATCAGGAAAAAAAAAGTCCGAATTTACGGGTTGAGCCCGTAAAAGCCGCTCCGGCGCCCGCCGCCAAGATTTCAACACCGGTCAAACATCACCAGCCCGCTTTAAAAGAAGAAGATGACTCCGACGAAGAAGATTTGGACATGATTGATGATTTGCCGCCCACCGCGATCCCGGCCAAAGAGTCGGCATTTCATGAAATGAAAAATGTGTCCTTGGCCACTATTTGGAGCCCGCTCATCGGGGCGCTCAAATCCGAAAAAATTTCTGTCGCGTCGTATCTGGCGGAAGGGGAACCTATCGGCGTCTCCGCGGGTGTGGCGCGTATTTCCTTTCCGGAACAGTTGGAATTTCACCGCGAAACCTTGGAAGCGCCGGACAACCGGCGCCTGATTGAAAAGCATCTTTCCCTTTTATTGAATCAAACGGTGCGCATTGAATTTGAATCAGTGAAACAACTCTCCGGAAAAAAAACAGAAATCAACTCGGTGCTGGAGTCTAGCGCCAAGCCCGCCGCCAACGCACCGCCGGATGAAGCGACGGACAGCATGATCAAATCGGCGATGAATATGTTTGGTGGGAGAATTTTAGGACAATAAGCCATGTCTTATCCTGAGTCGATGGTGCTTTTGATTGAAGAACTTGCCAAGTTGCCGGGCGTCGGGATTCGCACCGCCGAGCGTTACGCTTTTTATATGCTGGGCGCCTCCAAAGAAGAAGTCCAGCTTCTCACCGATCTCATCGTCAAGGTCAACGAGGGCATTCATTCCTGCCAAGATTGTTTTAATTTAAGCGAAGCGTCGCTTTGCCATATTTGTTCGGATCCGACGCGGGATCATTCCTTGCTCTGTGTGGTGCAGGAGCCCAAGGATGTGATCGCGGTGGAGAAGTCCGGGGATTATCACGGCGTTTATCATGTGTTGATGGGCGCTTTATCGCCGCTGGAAGGGATTGGCCCCAAGGACATTAAAATCAAGGAATTGATGGATCGTCTTAAGAAGAATTCTGTTAAAGAGATCGTGCTGGGCACCACCTCGGATACGGAAGGGGATGCCACGGCTCATTACCTGATGAAACAGCTTAAGCCCTTGAAGGTCAAAGTCACCCGCATTGCCCACGGGGTGCCGGTTGGGAGCGCCTTGGAGTTTGTCGACAAGGCCACGCTTGCCAGGGCATTTCGCCAGAGACAGGAAGTCTAGATAGGTTTGACAGAGGGTGGCTAGTTTGTTAGTCTAAGGCTAGTTTTTAAGACACGTTACATAAGGAGAAGACATGGGAGTGATCGAGTCCGTCAAGAAGGGTTTTTCCGTCGCCGCAAAAAGCATGAATGTGGTGAGTATTCTTTTTGTGTTCGGCCTTGCCTGGAACCTGGTCAATATTTTCTTTTTCCCGGATCCCCAGTCGACAACCCCTCCTAGCACCCAGCAGACCATTGTTATCGTCGCCGCGGGCTTAGTTTTTATTCTTTTAACCATTTTTATGCAGGGCGGTTCGATGGGCTATGTCCGGGATCTGGTTAAGCAAGGCTCGGCCAGCCTCGATTCTTTCAAATCTTCGGGTGGGAAATACTATCTTAGGCTTTTGGCGGTTGGTTTGATCGTGGGTGTCATCATCGGAGTCGTGGTGTTGGGCGCGGCTGTGATTGTGGCGCTTGTGAAGGATCGGAGCCAGGTCATCGCGATCACCGGGGTGATTGCGGCTCTTCTTCTTGTCAGCGCCGGCATCTATGCGATTCTTTTGATGTTTTTCGCGCCTTATATTGTGGTCGCCGATGAGAAAAAGGCGATCGAGGCGATCAAGGCCAGTGTCGCCACCGTGCGTAACCATATTTTGAAAGTGGTCGGGATTTTTGTGGTGTTGGTGTTAATCGGTTTCCTGGTCGGCGTTGTGATCGGCGCGTTGTATGCGCTGGCAAGTGTCGCGATCAAGGGCAAAGCCGCCCAAATTATTTTCGCAGTGCTGAGCAGTTTCGTGAACGCGTTCCTAGGACTTTTAGTCACCGGCGCGTTTATGCATTTTTATTTGGCGATCTCCAATCCCAATAATAATAGCTAGGCGCTAGGCGTTAAACGCCGGCGCCGAAAAAGGACACCCGAATAACGGTGTCCTTTAGTTTTTCGTTCTTTGCAGAAAGTTTTTCTAAAAAAGTTTATTCCCAAGTAGCTCAGCTGGTAGAGCGGCTCGCTGTAAAAAGTTGCAGCTTCCGGACGTAAGTCCGGTTGAAAAACGGGGTGAATTGCGGGAAGCCTAAGGCCGAAAGGTCACGGTAATCCGCAGCCGAGTCTGCCAAGATTTTTTTGGCAGAAAGGTTCAGAGACTATCCCGAAAGGGAGTACACGCTTACTTCGGTAAGCCTGGAAGCCCCCCGGATCCGCCGATGTTTTGATGGCGGATCATGATATAGTCCACTCCATTACGAAAGTAGTGGGAAAGTGTAACGAGCATGTCACAGGTTCGAGTCCTGTCTTGGGAGCCAATCCGTCCTCCTATCAAAACTGGAGGACAGCAAACCGCCTGGATGCTTCTTAACGGAGTGTCCAGGCGGTATTGTTATATCTGGCAGGTTGTAGTATTCGACTTTGAGTTTTGAAGCATCCTGCGTGTAAGTGATTCGTTTTATTAGCATTTGCAACAAATCCCGCCGCCGTTCAAACGATAGACTTCCCAACAGATCGACAAAATACTTGAGATTGTGCGTCACCAGATCGGGAGTGATCGTTTTTCGGCGTTCCTGTTCCAGTTTTTCTCCGACTTCTTGAAATCGCGATTCCAGGGCTGTTCTCTGAGCTTCGAGAGGTTCTAATTGCTCCTGAATGAAGCTGAAGCGCCGCTTCCCAAGAGCTTTCATTAGAACAGCCGCTTTATTTTTGACTCTCGTAAGCTGACCAGCAATTTCAGCGTGTTCTTTGCGAAGAATGGGCACGCTCTTCTTTGCGGTTTGCATTGTTTTCTTGGCGATCAGTTCTACCGCAAGCGGATGCTTAGCAAGAAATGTGATGCGATCGAGAATAAGCGTTTCAATCGCTCTTGCTGGAACGCTTCCCACTACGCAGGCTGTCTTATCCGAATGGATTACTTTACTGCAACGATAGTACAGATAAGCTCGACCTTTTGAGTGGGCAGGGTTAGGAGTCATTTGAGAGCCGCAGTGTCCGCACCAGATCAAACCTGTCAGCAAGAAGCTGTGTTTATTTTTGCTGATGGAAACTCTCCGCTTGCGATTCACTTTTAGTATGCGCTGAACGCGATCGAAAACTTTTTGACTGATGATGCCTTTCCACTTTGCCTTAAAGGATTCTTCGAGGGTGCCTGTTCTTCCGATGTAGACGGGACTTTGAAGCATACTCAAGATAGCGCCCTTCGAGAAACGGTTACCGCCTTTGGTGATGCCCTTATTGGATTTCCACGTCTTTGTTCGATAGCCCTTTTCGTTGAGAAATCGTGCCGTAAGCTGAGCTGATTGAAGCTCGATGTACTTGTTGAAGATCAGACGCACAAGAGAGACTTCTTTTTGATTGATGTGAAGAAGTCCTTTCTGAGATCGCACGAAGTCATATCCAAGTGGCTGATACCCGCCGTGAAACAGACCTTTACTGGCTCTGAACCGCATCTTATCTCGTGTTCGCTCGGAGGCCATTTCTCTCTCGAACTGGGCGAACCTCAAAATGATGTCCAATAGCAATCGGCCCGTAGGCGTTGCCGTGTTGAACTCTTGAGTGGCGCTTACAAGATTTATCCCATTCTCCGAAAGCACATCCCAGAGCTTATAGAAGTGTTTGAGATTTCTTGTGAAGCGGTCGATAGCTTTTACAACGACCATCGTGAACTTCTTCTGCTTCGCGTCAGCGATCAGTTGTTTTAGGGCAGGGCGATCCAGGGTGCCGCCGCTATAATTCCTGTCGTCGTATCGCGTCTTCACGATTGTCCACCCATGCTCTTCTCTCATTCGGACGTACTTTTCAGAGATGTCGCGCTGGGCGGCAATCGTATCGTACTTTGATATTTCTCCTTTTTCTTGCTCACTTATTCGGGTATAGATCGCACAGACGTGCGGTTTCACATCCTTTTCGTTCATGATAATCACTGTAAACCTCCTCTTTTTTTGACTTGACATTTGACCTAAACGGAGTATACACTATGTAGTAGCTACTATACAAGGCCATGCCAAAAATCGCAGGGGAAACCTGCTACACAACGGAAGAACTGATTAAGAAAGTGAGTCCGACTTTCTCTCGGAAGCGGCTTGAACACTTGAAAAACCTTCGTTTAGTCCCGTCCCCAATAAAAGTCGGAACTGGTAATGGCACCATCGGTTATTACCCCGAATATGTGGTCGAGTACGTCAAGTCAATCGAAGTCGAACACGATGGCGGGCGGAGCTATCCAGACATTATGGTTTCATGGAAAGGAAAGATTCACACGATCGACATAAAGGTTCAAAAGGCACAGCGCGGATACCAAATGGAGAAGGAGCTGAGGCGCGGGCTTGGCAAGTCTTTGATGACAGGTAAACACCCCGAAGCAATCGTCAAAGAGCTTTCGCAAGGTAGAGCGTTCAATCTAACCAAGATCAGCGATGAGATCAAAGAAGTGCGGGATGAGCTGAAGCACTTGCTCAAAGACTCTGACGATCTCTCAGGCCAGCGACTGTCTCGAATTAAGCTAAAGATTGAACTTCTGGAAAAGTTAGAGGCTATGAGAAATGCCACTGCGCATTTGTCGAAGGAACTTGGCGGGCGGACGCGCCAGAAGGCAGGGTAAGTTGGCAGGTAAAGAAGGGGATGTTTTTGCTGGCAAACAGAAGGATGCGTTAGATGTTTTTGCGGAGCA
>JAHFFN010000046.1 GCA_023247915.1 Candidatus Omnitrophota bacterium | reverse complement strand
CACCCCGATCAGCCCCGCGGACTTCATCAGGGATCTATGGTGAGGATGGGTTGACATCAGAGGGGTTTTTCTGTAGAATACGGCATCTTAAATAAAACAACGTTAACGTTAGGGAAATTATGGCACATCGCAGATCATCCATTAAAAAGATTCGTATCGACAAGAGACGCCGGGAAAACAACATCCGTGTGATCTCCTCGCTTCGCACCACCACCCGCAAGGTCAATTCTTTGATCGCGGCCAAAAAAAGCGACGAGATTATCGCCGAATCCCGCAATCTTTTCTCAGCGCTGGACAAAGCCGTGAAAAAAGGCCTCATGAAGAAAAATGAGGCTTCGCGGCGCAAATCCCGCCTTCAGATTCGAATCAATTCGTTAAAGCTTCAGAAATAACCAAAAACTCCAACGCCGAAGCTTCATCCCTTCTTCCCGTTTTGATCGCTTGATCGGCGTCAAGCATCTTACGGGAAAAATGACTCACCTTCTCCGCAGACAAACGGCGAAGCTGTTTCATGAATTTATCCAAGAAAAAGGAGTGTACTCTCAGCTCGGCTCCGATCCGTTCGGCTCCGGCGCCGTCATTCAAAAGAACCAGGCCTTTTTTGAGCTTGTCCGCCTGAAGCGCCAGCACCGCCAGAATCTCCGGCCCCCGCACCCCTTCTTCCATAAGACGCCTTAATTGAGACAGCGCGGCGGTCGTATTTTTATCAATCAAATAATCCATCAGTTCAAACACATCCTGTTCGGCGGACTTGCCTAAAAGCGCTTCCACATCGGCCGAGGTGATCGCAGTTTTGGGACTCACAAAAATTGAAAGCTGTTCAATGGCCGCGTCCACGAGCGCCAGATCCTTCCCGATCCGATCCACCAAAAGATTGGCCGTGGAGCGATCCAAACTCTTCTCTCTTTTTTTAGCGGCCGTCGCCACCCAGCCCGGAATGTCCTTGTCAAAAGGAACATGAAAAGTCAGTGCTTTTGTTTTTTCTGAGATTCCTTGAAGGAGAGTGTCTTTTCGGGCGCCGGACTCATCACTGCAGACCACGATTTCCGCGGAGGCCGGAAACGCGCCGTTCCATTCGGTTAAAAATCTTTCTTTGTCCGCCGCGGAAAGCTTGTCGATATCCCAAAAAATAGCCAGGCGTTTTTCACTTAGAAAAGGGGCGGTGCGGCAAAAATCAAAAAAAGCGCCCACGCTGTCTTTCTTGGCGGTGTAGCTGATTTGGTTGAACCCGGAATCACCGGAGGGGAAAATTTTTTTGCGAAGATCCTGAATAAACTCTTGCTTCAGGAAACGTTCTTTTCCAAGAAGAAGATATTTCACCAGACTTCGATGGTTTTTTCGATCACGCGGCGCGACAAATCTTCCACAGCCTTAGCGGCGGCTTCGTCTTCGCTAACCGCATGAGCGCCTGAGAGGAAAAAGGTGGTGTCACCGACCAAATTACCGTCATGCCAAATCACTTTGCCCGTCGTTTTTTCTTTAAGGGACACATCGATGGAAATGCTCAAGCGGTATTCTTGGATATCATCCCCTTCGCTATAGCGAAGCGGGTCACGGCGATAATCCACCAGCGTGGCTTCGAGCACGGCATCCGCTTTGTCCATAGAAACTACCTTCAGATTGCCGTCAAAAATAAAATGATTGATAATCGCGTTGGTCAAATCCACTTCAATGCCAGGCCGGTACACGCGGAAACGATCCTTGTCACTGATTTCCGCGGACAAGTCGATCCCATTTTTGATAGGCGGCACCGTGACGGACTTGATATTTTCGGGTAAGAGATGCTTCGTGGTATACCCGCAACCGGACAAACTCAAAAGCGCCACAAACACCAGCACGCCTGAGAATTTCTTGAATAAAGTTACCATAAAATAAATTTCTTCTTCGGGGCGGCGGGCTTTCCTTCGCCCGCGATAATTTCTTCCACGCGCGTCTTGGCTTTCGCGGCGACGGCCGTTTCGGGATATTTTTTAATCACTTCCTGGTAATACACTTTCGCGCTTTCGTATTTCTTTTGTTTGTCATAAAAAGCCGCGATATCAAAATTAACCTTCGCCTTACTCTCCCTAAGCGCCTTGATCGACTCTTCCGCTTCTAGGGACTGTTCGCTGGTGGGAAAATTATTCTTAAATCCTTCAAACTCTTCAATCGCTTTTTCGGCATGCTTCTCGTCATATTGGGACTTCTTAGAAGCTAGCATGGACATATTTGCGATCTGATAGCGAGCCTTCGCAACCAACTCGGAGTTGGGGTATTCATCCACAACGGCTTGATAAGCTTTTTGAGCCTCTTCGTACTCCCCTTGATTTTTATACAGTTCACCCATCTGAAATTGGGCTTGATCCCCGTAAGTGCCGTAAGGCGCGTTTTTCACAATGTGCTTGTAGAGTTCAAGCGCCTTGTCCTGACCGGACAAAACAGCCATACCCAACACTTTCATTTTATTGCCTTGAGCGAATTTATTGGCGATATCAAATTCGCGGTGAATGGTTTCTTTGATGCGGTCGCTGTACGGGTATTTATCGATTAATTTTTGATAATTGTCGGCGGCCTTGGCGATATCCCCTTTTTCTTCCCAGCACAGGCCGGTGTAGTACACGCCTTCGGCAGCCAGCTTGGAGGTCGGGAACACTTCCGGAAGCTTTTCAAACTCCCCAATCGCGCGATCCCAATCTTTTCTATTGTAGAAATCCAGCGCCCAAGCGAATTGGTCTTCGGGGGTGTCTTTGGCGGACTTCTTGGGATTGACCCACTTGCCGATATCCGGGCTCCAGACCCAATAGGCCGACGCCGGTTCCGCCATCATCAAAAATGCCAAAAAACTGATAAGAACTAGGGTGCTTTTTCTCATAACGCTATAGCTTATAATGGGCTCTAGGGGTTGTCAATTAAAACGCAGGCGAATCAGATCCCGAACCATGCGGAAAGAATCACGAAAAAGGCGGACTTTGCTATCGGCGCCCTGCCGCCACATGACGGGAACTTCCTTGATTCGATAGCCCCGTTGCTGGGCACGCCAAAGAATCTCCACATCAAAGCTAAAACCATCGAGTTTTTGGGCGGAAAAGAGCTCTTGGGCGGCTTTAGCCGTAAAACATTTAAATCCACATTGGGTATCGCGAATCCCTCTTAAAAGAATTAACTGCACCACGCTGTTAAAAATTCTTCCCGAGAGCCGGCGTTTGAATGTCTGCTGGACATCCGCGCCGGGAGAGCGTATCGCGCGTGAACCAATGGCGATATCAAACCCGTCCTTCAGAGCCGCGAGCAATTTTTCCGATTCCTTCATCGGCGAGGACAAATCCGCGTCAGTCAACAAAACAAAATCGCCTTTGGCCGCGAGCATCCCGCGCCGCGCCGCCGCTCCCTTGCCCTGATTTTTTTGAGAACCGACCATCGAAAAGTTTTTGTATTCCGCGGAACGCATTTGACCTTCCACCAAAGCGTGGGTTTGATCCGTCGACCCATCATCGGAAATAATGCATTCCCAAGGCGTTTTTTTTAATTCCATAAAAGCGCGCACGCGGCGCATGGTTTCCAGGATGGCTTTTTCTTCGTTATAGACGGGGATGACGACTGAAAACATGCTTTAGGAAACGCTCTTAAAATACGCGATGGTTCGTAAGAGGCCTTTTCGAAGCTCCATGGCGGGCTTCCAATGAAGCTTTGTCTTGGCCAACGTGATGTCCGGACAACGCCGCTTGGGGTCATCCACCGGAAGCGCTTCGTGGACAATTTTGCTCTTGGAGCCGGTGAGTTCAATAATCAATTTTGCCAAATGAAGCACCGACATTTCGTTGGGATTTCCCAGGTTGACCGGGAAATGCAAATTCGAGGCGAGCATTTTTTCAATCCCATTCACCAAGTCGTCCACGTAGCAGTAACTGCGTGTTTGACGGCCGTCTCCATAAATCGTGAGCGGCTTTCCCGCGAGCGCCTGGCTGATAAAATTAGGAATCACTCGCCCGTCTTCAGGACGCATTCTTTCGCCGTAGGTATTGAAAATCCGGATGATTTTCACGTCCACCGCATGCTCGCGATAATACGCCAAAGCAATCGCTTCCGAAAAACGCTTGGCCTCATCATAAACGCCGCGCGGACCGACCGGATTGACATTCCCCCAATAGCCTTCGTGTTGGGGGCTCACCAGCGGATCCCCGTACACTTCGCTGGTGGATGCCATGAGAAAGCGCGCTTTTTTAGCCTTCGCGATCCCAAGCGCGTTGTGTGTGCCGAGTGATCCGACCTTTAATGTCTGAATCGGGTGTTTTAAATAATCCGGCGGGCTGGCCGGAGAAGCAAAATGAAGCACCGCGTCCAAACGGCCTGGAATCAAAATTGGTTTTGAAATATCATGGCGGATCAGGCGGAAATTTTTATTCTTCGCGAATGGCTTAATATTGGAAAGATTGCCTGTGATGAAATTATCCAGACAAATGACCTCATCCCCATGGCCGAGAAAGCGGTCGCAAAGATGCGAGCCGATAAATCCGGCGCCGCCGGTGATTAGAACGCGTTTTTTTCTTTTTGAGCCCATTCGACAGTTTTCCTTAAACCTTGTTCAAGAGTCACGGTTGGTTTCCAGTTCAGCTCCTTAAAAATTTTAGAAATATCCGCGCAAGTCACGTCGGGATCGCCGGGACGGCGCGGACCGCGCACCGGTTTTAACCGGCTTGCGCAAAGCTTTAAAAGCGAGGTGGCCAAACGATGAATCGAGACTGTCCGACCCGATCCCAGATTGTAGACTTTCCCAAAAGATTTGGGATTGCCTAAAATTTTAAAAATCGCGTCCAGCACATCGGCGATATAAATAAAATCTCTCGATTGTTTTCCATCGCCGTCAATCACCGGGGACTGCCCGCCTAAAATTTTGGATAATACCCCGGGAATAACCAAAGAGTACTTGGACTCCGGATTTTGCCGGGGGCCGTACACATTAAAAATGCGCACGGAAGTCGTCGGAAATTTTTTCTCGAGAAAATAATACGCGGCGTACTTTTCAGAAGCGAGTTTGGCGATACCATAGGGAGAAATCGGGATCAGCTCTCCCCCTTCTTTCTGAAAACGCATCGGAGTCGCTCCATACACCGCGCTGGTCGAGGTAAAAATAAAGTGCCGCACTCCCGCCCGGTGCGCCTCATCCAAAAGAACCAGCGTCCCGGTCGCGTTGACCTCATGCGCCAAAAAAGGATCCTCGACGCTTTTGGCGACCGAACGAATCGCGGCGAAGTGAAATACCGCGTCCACTCCCCGCATCGCGCGACGAACGGCCGCGTGATTTCGGATATCCCCTTCAATGACTTCTATTTTTTTTCGATAAGGGAAAAGATTTTCTCGGCGGCTTGTCATGAAATTATCAATCACTCGCACGCGGTAACCGCGCTTTAAAAGCGCGTCGATCGCGTGAAGACCCACAAAGCCGGCGCCGCCGGTGACCAACACTTTTTTAATCCTGGAATCAGCCATTTATTTAGAGAAAATACAGATCTTTTTTGGGATGGAATTTTCTAAAAACATTGCGCGTATCCAAAATCATCTTCGCGTGCCGGACAATCAACTCATAATCAAAGTCCGCGTGATCGGTTAGGGCGACAACGCATTTTTGACGCTTCAAAAGCGCGGGCGAAAGCGGCTGTGATTTGAGCGCATGTCCGTCCACGCGTATCTCGGGAACAAACGGATCGGAGTAAGTGACTTTGGAACCTTTTTCAAGCAAATGCTCGATCACTTCCAGCGCGGGCGATTCACGCACATCATCAATATTTTTTTTGTAAGCCACGCCCAAAACCAACACCGGTGTATTTTTCAAAGAGGTTTGCTTTAAATTGAGCAAATAACCGACACGTTCCACCACGCGCAGCGGCATCGCTTCATTGATAGAAGAAGCCAATTCGATAATCTTGGCCTCATACCCATGAAGTCTTGATTTCCATGACAAATACAGCGGATCGATCGGCAAGCAGTGTCCCCCGATGCCGGGACCCGGATAAAAAGGCATAAAACCAAAAGGCTTGGTCTTGGCCGCTTTGATCACTTCCCAAATATCAATTCCCAATTGATTGGACATCAAGGCGATCTCGTTGATCAGCCCGATATTGACACTGCGAAATGTATTTTCCAAAAGCTTGACCATTTCCGCTGTTTTCGCGGAGGAAACCTCAACAATCTGCCGGATCACCGATCCATACAATGCTTTCGCGGCGGCCATGGAAGACGGGCCGACTCCTCCCACCACCTTGGGGATCGACACCGTATCAAATTGTTTATTGCCGGGATCCACGCGCTCGGGAGAGAAAGCCAGAAAGAAATCTTTTTCGGCCTTGAGCCCTGATTTTTCCAAAAGCGGCAACATCACTTCTTCGGTCGTGCCGGGATAAGTCGTACTTTCCAAAACCACCAATTGTCCGCGCCTCAAAACCCCCGCGATTTGCTCGGTGGCCACCACGACAAAAGAGATGTCCGGTTCATTGGTTTTACTAAGCGGCGTCGGCACGCAAATAATCATCGCGTCCAGCGTTGTCAACGTTTTGTAATTGTCGGTCGCGCGAAAACGGCGGGCTTTCAGAACCTGCTTTAATTCTTTGGAAGGGACATCCAGAATGTAGGACTGGCCCTGATTGAGCTTGGCGACTTTCTTTTTATCGATGTCGATGCCGGTGACTTCAAAACCGTTTTTGGCGAAGGCCAGCGCCAGCGGAAGGCCGACATAACCGAGGCCGACAACGCCAATTTTGGCGGTTCTATTTTTAATTTTATTTTGAAAAGCGTTTAAAGCCAATGCCTGTCTCCCATCCAGCGGTAAGTCTGCACTATATCACGGACATCCTCAAAATCTCTAGTCAATTTGAGGTTTTCACTCCCCCTTCAGATAGTCTCTCATCGCCTCTTGCCAGGGTCTCAAAGCACCCCCAAAAAACTCGTCATATTTCTTCGTGGACATCACCGCGTAGGGCGGACGTATCGCCAAGCGGCCTTGGAGAGTATCTTTGTCTAAAGTCTCGACTGTTACTTGACTTAGCCCAAGAATTTTTTTCATTTCGAGCGTCATTTGATAACGCGTCGTCCCCCCTTGATTAGCCACATGAAAAATTTCCGCCAAACGCCCTTCGGGATTCTTTTTTAAAAACTGTTCAAGGTGAATTGTGATCTTTTCGATCGCTAGCGCCAAATCTTTGACATAGGTCGGGCGGTCTTCCTGGTCTTCCAAGACCCGTACAAGACTCTGGGTCTTTAAATTATTTAAAACCGCGTTCACAAAATTTTTGGGATCCTCATTCCCAAAGAGCCAGCTGGTACGAACAATCGCGGAAACAGGCGCGATCGCGGCTTGAAATTCCCCTTCGAGCTTGGTCAGTCCATAAATATTCACCGGATGTGTGGGGTCTGTCTCTTGATACGGCGACTTTTTTTTGCCGTCAAACACATAATCCGTGCTGATATGCACCAAAGGAATACGATATTGTGAACACATCTGAGCCAAATACTTTGTCGCCAGCGCGTTAGACCGGTGAGCCAGCTCCGGATCTCTTTCACAACCATCCACATCGGAGTAGGCGGCGGTATGAATCACCGCGGTGAAGGGGGTATTTTTGAAAAGTTTTTCGACGGAGGAGGGATCTGAAAGATCGCAAATCGTGGTTTGATGGCGGCCGCTTTTAGAAACGCCGGCGACTCCTGCTCCGCCAGACAACCGGCTGACAAGCGCTCTTCCTAAAAGTCCCGATGCGCCCGTGATGAGTCTCATGACCCGGCGCGTTGGGTGTAGGCTTTTTGATAATACTCTTTAAAATCCCGATCCTTTTCCTTGATCGCCTTCCACCAATCCTGATTTTCCTGATACCAGCGCACTGTCGTCTCAAGTCCGCGGCTGAAATTGGCTTTTTCCTTCCACCCCAGCGCTTTTAACTTGCCCGGATGAATGGCATAGCGCCGGTCATGGCCGGCACGGTCTTTGACTTTCTGAATCAAGGACAAAGGCTTGTCTAAAATCTTGAGAATTCGTTTGGTCAATTCGATATTGGTCGAATAAACCGAAGAGCTAATGTTATACGCTTCGCCCTTTTTTCCTTTTTCAAAAACTTTGATGATTCCCTCGCTATGATCTTCCACGTGCAGCCAATTGCGCACATGCAAGCCGTCCCCGTATAAAGGGAGCGCTTGATTGGAAATAGCGTTGGACACAAAAAGAGGGATGACTTTTTCAGGATACTGGTAGGAGCCGTACGTGTTGGCGCCGCGGGTCACGCTGACATTCAAACCGTAACTCTCCGCGTAGCCCAAGGCCATAAAATCAGCCGCTGTTTTTGAAATCGCGTAGGGGCTCGTGGGCTTGAGCGCGTCTTTTTCCTTAAAGAAACCTTTTTCGCGGCTTCCATAGACTTCATCGGTGCTCACATGCACAAAGCGCTTCACTCCCGCTTTTCGAGCCGCTTCCAGCATCACATACGTGCCATACACATTGGTATCGATAAAAACTTTGGCGTTTAAAAGAGAGCGATCCACATGCGTCTCGGCCGCCAAATGCACCACCCCATCGCAACCGCGCATCGCCCGCTCCACCACGGAAGGATCACAGATATCTCCCTCCACAAATTGATAACGCGGATTGGAGCGCAGCTCCGCTAAACGCGACACGTCCCCGCAATAAGTCAATTTATCGAGATTAACGATTTCTAAACGATTATTTTTTTTGAGCCAGAGGCGTATGAGATGCGAACCGATAAATCCAGCGCCGCCGGTGACGAGGACTTTCATGAAACCTTATTTTGCGTTTTCTTTGCGACGAGCTGATTGACACGCAACAGCGAATCAAAAGTGCCGCTGTCCGACCACCAACCGTCCAGCACACCGTATTCCAGCTGTTTTCTTTTGAGATAGGCGTTATTCACATCCGTGATCTCAAGCTCTCCGCGATGAGAAGGTTTCAGTGTACGAATAATATTAAATACTTCCGCATCATAAAGATAAAACCCCGTGACCGCCAAATTAGATTTGGGTTTTTTGGGTTTTTCAATAATCGACTCGATTTTATTATTTTTAATTGTTGCCACGCCAAAACGCTGGGGGTCGTCGATAGGTTTTAAAAGAACTCGCGCGCCTTTTTTCTGTTTACGGAAAATATCCACGTGCTTTTTGATATTATTTTCAAAAATATTGTCTCCGAGCACCACCGCCAAACGATGGCCATGCGCGAAATGTTCGGCCAAACGGAGCGCGTCGGCAATCCCGCCCTCGCCTTCCTGATAAGCATAATTGATATGCTTTAAGCCAAATTTATTGCCATTGCCTAAAAGCCTTAAAAACTCACCGGCATGCGGACCGCCGGTCACAATCAAGATGTCTTTGATCCCTGCATCCACCAAAAGTTGGATGGGATAATAAATCATGGGCTTGTCGTAGATCGGCAAAAGATGCTTGTTGGTGATTTTGGTGAGAGGCCACAGCCGCGTCCCCAATCCCCCGGCTAAAACCACGCCTTTTAAATCGCTCATCGTCTTTCTATCTCCTAAAACCCGCGCTTAAGACCGTCCGATGGAAGTATAGCGAAATCCGGCGGCTCTCATGGTGGCGGGATCGTAAATATTCCGTCCGTCAACGATCACCGGCTGTTTCAAAAGTTTTTTGATCTTCTTCAAATCCAATTGCTTAAATTCTTCCCACTCCGTCAAGACAATCATGCAATCGCTTCCCTGGCAAACCCCGTAGCTGTCCTTGCAGAACTGCACATTTTTTAAAAGAGACTTCGCCCGACCCATGGCATGCGGATCAAACACTTTGACGGTGGCGCCTTGGGCTTGAAGCGCTTCAATAATGTCGACGCTCGGCGCGAAACGCATGTCATCGGTATTGGGCTTGAAAGAAAGTCCGAGCACGCCGATGGTTTTGCCTTGAATATTCCAGATGGCTTGTTCAATTTTTTTCAGGAAATATTTTTTTTGATTTTCGTTGATTTCTTCGACAGCCTTGAGAAGTTTGAAATCATAGCCTACTTTTTCACTGATACGGATAAACGCCGCCAAATCCTTGGGAAAACAAAATCCGCCGAAACCGATCCCGGCGTTTAAAAAGCCTTTTCCGATGCGGCGATCCAAGCCCATCCCGAGCGCCACTTGCTCGACATCCGCCTTCACCGCGTCGCATACCACGCTCAGCGCGTTGATAAAAGAGATCTTGGCGGCTAAAAAGGAATTGGAAGCGTGCTTGATAATCTCGGCGCTTTTGATATCCGTCACAAGAATCGTCGCTTTGAGAGGCTTGTACAAGTCTTTGAGCATGCTTTCGGCCTTTTCAGACTCCACGCCCAAGATAATGCGATCCGGATTCATGAAATCTTTGACCGCGCTTCCTTCGCGCAAAAATTCAGGATTAGACGCCACATCAAAATGAGCGCCTTTTTTGGCGTGACGTTCCACCGTCTCCTTGATCCAATGCCCTGTCTGCACCGGCACCGTGCTTTTTTCAACGATCAATTTATAGCCGTTCATTTCCACGGCGACTTGGCAGGCGACATTCTCGATATAGCTCAGATCCGCTTCCCCATTGGGCTTGGGAGGCGTGCCGACCGCGATAAAAATAATTTCAGATTTTTGGACGGCGGATTTGATGTCCGTCGAAAATGAAAGCTTGCCTTGCTTCACGCCTTTGCGTAAAAGCTCCTCTAAGCCCGGCTCATAAATCGGGGATTTGCCTTTCTTAAGGAGCGCGATTTTTTTCTCGTCAATGTCGACGCAGATCACCTCGTTGCCGAGACTCGCGAAACACGCGCCGGACACCAAGCCCACATACCCAGAACCGACCACCGCTATTTTTTTAGCTTTGGATTTCATACGACTCCTCAGGCTCGAACCACGGGAGGTGTTTTGGGACTGTTATACGACTGGCTCATGCTAAAGGAGGCCTTGGGGTACGCGGCCAGACGGAAGACGAAAAAGAAGCTGTCGCCGGAACCTAAACGGTGATTGTAGGTAAAATCAACGATGATACAGCTAAACGCCTTGGAAAGCGTGATTTCAAATTCTTTGGATTTGTTGGTCTCAAATTCGTAGCGTTCGTACACTTTCAGATTCACATCGTCCGAGATTTTCCACTTTACTTCGCCGGTCGTCTGACTGCTCTCTTCTCTCAAATAACGCTGGCCGACGCTGGTGCTCCAACGCGGCTGAGACACCGTCAAATCCACATTGGCCGTGTCGATGTCGCGGGTATAAGAATTGTAGGTCGCATCCGATTCGATCCCCAGCCATGAATACGGACGAAGTTCCGCGTCAATGCCGACATTTTCAAGATGCCCGGTGTGCAGATCCGTATCCAAAAACGGGACAATGCGCGCGATTTCCCGAACCTGAAGTTCATCGCCCGTGCCGCTATGCTGTTTGGTTTGAAATTTATTTTCAAAATTAAAACGGATAAAATTTTGCTTGTCGAGCGCGTCCAAAGAATCAAATTGCTGCAAAAGCGTGCGTGACACCGTCGGTGTCGGCCGGTAATTATAACTCACCGTCGGCGTAAAAATATGGCGAATTTGATTGTAATCCAGCCCCAAGGCTTTGACATAAACGTCATACGTTCTAAAAAAATGCGTGCTAATATCCACGCCGGGATCAAACGTGCCACGAATCAGATCCCGATCATCCTGCACCTGACGGGAATAAAAGGTCTGACGCGTTCCGACGCGAGGCGCGACCGAGATCGCCCCGACGCGTCCCGCATAAGTCAGCGTCTGATTGGTATCCAAACGCATCACGTCGATCGCATCATGCGCATTGGCAAATTCTTT
>JAHFFN010000007.1 GCA_023247915.1 Candidatus Omnitrophota bacterium | reverse complement strand
TCGAATGGTTTCCACTATTTTTTCGGCGCCTAGCGTTAAGTTTTTTTTATGGAGAGAAATATAATCATCGCCCGGCTCGATCCCTTGCTTTTGCGTGAGCAAGATGTCTCCGCTGTCCAACCCCGCGTCCATGTGAAGAATCGTCACGCCCACCTGATCCGGTTCTTTTTGATAAAGCGCCCAAAATTCCGAATCCGCTCCGCGATACGCGGGAAGAAGGCCGGTGTGCAGGTTGATCGCGCCCTGCGGAGCCATTTGAAAAATTTCAGGACGGATTTTTCGCGTGCCCACCACGACAAATAAATCGGGTTTGAGCGCGCTCAGAAATTCACGCGCCTGGTGAATATCCGCCGTGACTCTCACGGGGATTGATTCGCTTTCATAACGCGCCGGCAAATGCCGGAGCAGCGCTTTGACACGTGTTTTGACGCGTCCGGGACGCGGCTCATAAACAATGCCCGCCAAGTCTATTTTCGCGCTCTTTAAGGCGTCCAGGACAATTCGTCCGTCCACCGTATCTGTTGTGAGAAGAACTATTTTCATTTGTAACAGATCAGGCACATTTGAGAACAGGTTTGCCAAGCCAGATATTTTTCAAAAAAATAAGAAATCTTAATCGCCAGCGGGGATGCCTCGTCATAGGTGCTCTTGTCACGGAAAAAATTGGAAAAAGCCACCAGCGTATGCGAGTGATCCAGCGGATGAACTTCTTTGACTTGAAATCCGCCTTCATTCAAATATTGAATCAGCCGCTTTCTTTTGAAATATTGTTCCCAATAATGATTGTCGAGCGGTTTCTTAAAAAGTTTTCTCAAAAATTTATTCGATTTGATCGCGTTGATCGGCGCTTTCAAATCCATAAAGAAATTACGTGTAGGTACGGTGACCACAAACACCGCGCCGGGCTTCAACACCCGAAACGCCTCCGCGATAGCTTTCTGAGGACCTTCAAAAAAATGCTCAATCACGCCTAGCGACAAATACCCGTCAAAACTCGCGTCCGGAAACGGAAGCTGAGTCACATCGCCAACCGAAACCGGCAGCGTGGGGTCAAATTGGCGAACCTTCAGCACCGGCCCCTCGTTGTAATCCACCCCTTGCACGTCATAGCCGAGTTGTCTTAGACGAATCAAATACGGTGCCAGGCCGCAGCCGCCTTCCAGGATTTTCCCAGGCTTGGGAAGCACGCGACAAAAAATCTCCATCTGTTTTTTCACGCGCACATAATCAAAAATACTGAGCACTTCGGGAATCGTGATATTTTCCCAATTCTTTTCCCAGGCTTTCTTGGTGATGCGATCGGTTTCATTCGTGATCAAAGCGTTCATCGATTTCTCCTAAAGGATTTTGTATAAAATGTAATGGGCTTCCTTGCTGTGCACTCTAAGAATTTCTTCGAAATAATCTTTTTTATCAGGATTTTCTCTCAAAAAGCGTGTGACTGGGGGATCGGAAGAGTTCGGCTCTCCCAAATCCGCATCGAGCACATGCGTAAACCCTTGGGCTTTCAAATAATCCGCAAGCTCGCGCCCTGAATGCGCCTGATCCGCATAATGCGTCATGCGCCAAATATCGCCTTCGAGCACAAAAGTATTTTCAAAATAATACCCGCGCATTTCGCGGGTTGAAAGAATCCGGTCTGTCGCTTTTAAAGAACGATTGATTTCTTTGGCCGCCGCGAAGCTTCTCTCTTTGTCCCGGAGATAAAACGCCCGGTCTTTGTGAAATAAAAGCGCGACCGCGTCTTTAAAATGATAAATAGCGAAAGCGCTTTGCGCCACCAGCATGACGCCCAATAAAGTCCCGATTAAAAGTCGTCCCTTTTTCTGAGAGGCATCCATTCCCTTGTCCATCCAATACGCGACCCCACAAGCCAAAAAAGGCAGTGCTGGCATGAGAAATCGTGTGTTCGGGTCGACCTTGAACCAAAAGAAAACATAGAGCGCAGCAAAAAATAAAGCGCTCTTTAACCATGCCGGCCACGGCCTCTGTAAAAGTAGGAGCGGTAAAATTGCCAAATAAACGACACCGATCTGCTCTCCGCCAAAAAGCTGAGGCCGCAATGTCAGATTCCAGAAAACTAAAAGAAAATTAACCCAGTTTCTGTGCCCGCCATGCGACAAATAGGTCGTATCGCCCCATCCATGCCCCCCAAAGATTTCCGGATAAAACGGATACACCGGATTTCCCCGCAAGATCCAGGAACGCGCGTACCAAAGACCGCCACTGATCAAAAGCGCCGCCGTAAAAATGAGCGTCGCTCCTAAAAAATTCTTTTTCTTATCGCTCTTGATGAAACTGGGAATGGCGATCAAAAATAAAATTGGCAGTGCGAACAGCCCGAGAAGCTTGATCGAAGCCGCAAACCCTGAAAAAATCCCCGAAAGGATCGCCCACCCTATTTTTTTTTCTTTTAAAAATAAATAAAACGCGTAAAACGAAATAAAAACATAAAAAGCCAACGCGTTATCCACATAGGCGAAAGACGCCTGAATAAATGCCACCGGCGTGAGCGCGTACACGGCCATTCCGTACAGAGCCGCCTTACTCCCGACTTCCCGCTTTAAAAATAAAAAAATCGTAAGGCCTGCCAAAAGATAGGTCGCAAAATGAAAAAGCTTCGCCAGCGAATCCCCCTGCAGAAGAAGGCCTAACGTAAAAAGCATTTGCATCAGATACGGCCAAAGCGAATTGCTGGAAAAAGGTACTTCATAAATCGCGTGCGCATGCACATAATTTTTGGGTTGCATCAAGTGATAGCAAAGCTCGTCCTGGCCGATGGCCGGCGCCAGCGCGCCGCACAGGCTAAGGCCAAACACCGCCACCATCAAAAGAATCAGCGCCCGATCCCACAAACGACTCTCTTTCCAGAAAAGAACAGCTTCTCCAAAAACGCCCAGCGCCACTCGTTGAAACGGACTCATCCCCAGAATAAATATTCCAGCCACCACCACCGCGAACACCGGTTGAGTCAAAAAACCCATCGATCCGACTAAAAACACCGTATAGGCCAGCGCCCCAAACCCCAAACCGACGGAAAGAATCGCTTCCTCCAAACAAGACTCAAAAGATAATTGAAGTAGACCCAGAACGCGACTGAATGTTCCGGTTAATCCTGCTAAGATAAAAATCCAAAAAAACAACGCTTTCATGGAGCGCTCGCCCCCAAACTTATCCACTTGGCCAAAATAAAATATTTCCCGTAAGCCGCCAAGACGACGACGATCCAGAAAATTGCGATTCCGATTTTTATTTTTTCAAAACGAGGCATACGCCACATCCCAAAAGAACGATGACGCTAATCACGGCTCCGGCAAAAAAAGAAAAAGGCGCGTAAAAAAACTGCACCTGGTGATCTCCAGCTGGCACCGGCACGCTCCGGAAAATCCCCGCCATTTTGTAAATCGGCGTCGGCTTTCCATCCAAAAACGCTTTCCATCCCGGATAATCAAGATCACTCAAAAAAAGTAGCGCATTCCCGTTTGTTTTTGTTTGAACGCGAACATGTGTCGGTGAATAGTCCTCGAGCGTCGCCTCCCCGGAGGCTGAGGATCCTTGCGGCGCCATGATTAGCGCGCGCTTAAAAAATCCCTGATTTTCATAAAGAAAATCCTCATGCTCTGAGGCTCTCAGCAAGGATAAATACGAAATCTCTTCCAGAGGCTGTTTTGAAATCACATAGCGGACATTCAGCATATTCAACAACGCTTTATTTTCCGCCAATGCTTTTTTAGAAGTCGGGTAAAATCCAGAGGCGTTGTCCACGCCGCCCAGAGGCTTCAAATATTCCCGGTACGCGTCCACTGCCAAAGGCGAATACAGGCCAATGCTGGAATAACCGAACATCAAATTGGTATTGGGCAGCCAATGCGGCGCGCCGGACACGGGATCCGGCACATAAACATACGTTCGGGAAAGTCTCGGATCCGAAGAAATTTTTGAAACAATCGAATCCACCGCGACTGTTTCGGGATCCGCTGCGTTCCCTTTGAAGCCGCTCGAAAGATAGGTATAAAAAAATAAATCCGCCAAAATCAACGTCATCACACCAAAAAATAAAATTCTTTTCCGGCTTACAAAAAATTTTATCGAAAAAATAAAAAGAAGGCACGCCGCCCACACGCCAAACGTCATCAAAATATGAGGATGCAGCAACGAGGTTCGGTCATGAATTTGCGTCAGCGTATCGGGAAGTCTCGCTAGATACGTTTCAAGCGAATAGCTGTGTCCGTACTTTCCCACCACCTGCGAACGCACATACGCCTCTCCCCATTGCAAAATCTGAGGTTTGAAGAACCTGGCCGCTGCATTGGCTGTCAAAAACGGCACAAGCGCCCACAGAAAAACTTGAGTAGCTACCCGCTTGAAAGCGCCGGGCTCTTTGCTGGAAATCCAACGGTCATAACCAATCCCGGCGAGCATCGACAAGGAAAACGAGACAAAAATCAACGCTTTGGAAGGCGTGCGTAAAAAATAAAGATGGGTTATTTTGAGCACCAGCACATACAGCGGGTTGTAACGTCCCAACGCCAGCGCCGCAAAGACAATCGACCACACCGCAAAGAAGAAAACACGCCGGTCTTTCCGCCATGCCACCAACGCAAACACGGCCAAACACAAAGGAAAAATTCCCGCGTAAAAATCAAATCCCAAAAACGCGCCAAAAGCCGGCCATAAGAGCGTTGCAAAACTTAGAGGGTTAAGCGATTTTTGAAGCGCAAAATCTAAAGAAGCTCCGGCTCTCGAAGAAAAACCGGCCAATTCCGCTGTTGGCAAAAGCTGTGCCGCTGCCAAAGCCGCCGACAGTAGCAACGCCAATAAAAAATGCATCGTCAGGCGCAGTCCAGAACCTGACGGAGACATTTTCAAACCATAAAAAAAATAAAGTCCGCAACCCAAAAATACATAAGGCATCATCGGAAAATAACCGCCCAAGAATGTCACGCCCAAAGAAAACGCGAGCCAAATAACCGGTCGAATACTTTTCGGCGCCTTGAACATTCCGCCCACAGCGACCAAACACATCGGAAATGTTGCCAAAGTTCTTAACGACGCCAGACCGAACACCATTCCCGCGTAAGCGCTGGAAAAAAGAAAAACAATGGCCGCGATGGTCGCGCCCTCGGCGCTCATCTCAAACTGTCTTGAGAGACGGTAAGTAAAAAACCCCGACAAAATAAAATAAAAAATAAACGCGAACGAATACGCCGTCGCAAAAGGCAACAACGTAAAAAGGAGTAGTTGAAAAGGATGAAGCACCCCGATCTGCCCTTCCGCCAACAGCGGAAACCCGCAACCAATTTCCGGCGCCCAAAGCGGCAAAGAAAAATGATGAATCGATTGATAAAGATACGACGCCCAAGGGTAAAATTGCTGTTTGTAATCCCCGTAATAAAACCCTTTGCCAGCCAAGAAAATGGGGCCAAAAAAGACAAGAAGACTCACCGCTAAGACGCCAAAAAATAGAGTATTTTTTTTCATTGTGGGAGGGCTTTTTTGGAGGCGAACATGCTAGAAATGGTATCAACAAACCCAAGGAAGGTCAAGAAGAGATAATCGACCTATCCTTTGTGATACTAAAGACTTGCGGGAAGATTTTCCAGGGGTGTTATGGTGTTAATGCGCACATTTTCGTCATAGGGCGGCACCGAATTAAAGCCCAGGTATTGCTTCTGACGAAGATTCAAACGCGCATAGACCGCCGGAGGGGTATTTTTTGTAAAATCCATCGACGGCTTGACAAACCAGCGCCCATAAATCACCAAAATCCCCCATCGCCGCGCTTCCGCGGTGGAAGGACCGGCGCCATGCCAAAGCGAACTGTTGTACAAAAGAACCGAGCCCGCTTTTCCCGTGGTCTGACGCGCTTGAGGATGATCCAAAGGCCGATCCGGAATAATATTCCATTTGTGACTGCCGGGCACCACGCGAGTGGCACCGTTTTCCACGGTAAAATCATTGATCATCCAAATCGCCTGCATCATGATCGCGTTGGTCGGAAAAGGCACCCGGGAATCAATATGAAAATGCTGGGGTTTGGATCCTTTGACAGTCGCGCGCGCGTTGAAATAATTGAGCACCAGATTGGTGTCGAGGTAACGCTCAAGAATCGGAACCACCGCCGGGTGATCGATGAGAGGCAAAAACATATTGTCTTTATTGTGCAGATTAAATACAAAATGCTCGCGCGCGGGGTCGACCGACGGGTGACGATCCATGCCGGCCTTACTGCGCTGTTCATAAATCTCGCTCAGGCGATCCGCCATCCGTTTGCACTCGTCTTGTGGGAGCACTCCGGGGATCACGGTGTAACCCATTTTATCAATATTTTGAATGTGTAATTCGTGATCGACTGCCAGCGTTTCCGCCATAAAATTCCCCTTTAAAATCGGCTTAAAAAGCACAACTAATTTAAGATAGAAGTATAGAGTTCTCGTCGAGGAAGGTCAATATTTTTTTAACGGTAATTGGAGTAAAACCCGCCGGATTTTGATATAATTTTAGCTTAAATCAGCGAAAGGAATCCGGCTTTGATCGAAACGCTTTTTGTCATCGTCAGAAATCTGGCAGAAGCCCGCCAGGCGCCTGAGGCGTTCCCAGGACGCACGCTTCAATTGATCGCCACCAACAGCGAAGTGGAAGCATTTTGCCGCGCACAATACGGAACATGTGTCCGCTTGGATGAAAAATCCATCAAAAGCGATTACCGCTCAATCAATCGCTTCGCTTACAACACAGCTCTAAAACTCGCGCGCGAAGAAAAAGACACCGCGCGGCGTTTTTTTCTTGAATCTCATTTTTTTGATATTCGCACCCTCCTTATCCGCTCGTTCAAATGCCTTTTGGTGCTCGAAAAAGCTGCCGCTTCTTTAGGAATAAAAGAAATCGGATTATTCAATGATCCCAGCTCTTTGATCGCCCTGGTAGCGACCTCTCAACCGGTCACAGAAAAAAAATGGGTGGTCACATTGGCGCCCGCACTCCCCACTCGCCCAACCCGAAAATCATTTGAGTTTAAAAAAATAATCTCTTCGTTTCTGGCGCCGATCTCCAATCTTGAAGCTCGGCGGTACTTTAGCGGCACTCGACGCAAAAAACTTCTCATTGCCTCCGGCTCTCTCACTCACCTGACTCCCGTCTTGGAAGAATTGCGAGCCAGCATGGACATTCTTTTCTGGGAAAATCAATTCAATCTTGAAAAATACCGCTATTGCCGCGCCCATGGCCTACATTTTATGATTTTGCCCGAACGCAAAAAAATACATCCGTTTGAGAAACACCCCTTGAGCGGCGGCGGAAAAATAAGTTTTGAAGGCAGAGACGTGAGCGTTCTTTGCGATGCCGTGTTTGCCCGCTTTGGTTTGATTGGTTTTTTAAATCGTGATTTTGATGAGCAAGCGGTGTTCGCCGCGTTCTCTAAATTTCGTCCGGACGCGTTGTTGCTAGATGAAGACATGGCGATTCGACGCACCTTGTGCATCGCGGCGCGAGACCGATCCGTTCCCGCTTTTGTTATTCCGCACGGAGTTCCGATTGTTTGGACTTTTAAAGAAGGCGACACCCCGCCCCACTACGTTCCCTCCGCGACTTTGCTGGTTAATTCCGAATTTGAGAAACGAGCCAACCAGCGAGTCTGCTATGATCCGGCTCGAGTCGTCGTCACCGGCACCCCGCGTTATGACCGCATCGCAGAGTGGAAGCGGACATCTAAAAAAATAGCCGGATCCGGAAAAACGATTCTTTATTGCGGCGCGATCATGCAGCCTTATGATTTTGACGGGCTTTCCGTATTGGCGAGCTTGATGGGTCAGCGAAATCTGGCGCAAGATTTTATGCAGACCTATCTGACCGATACCGTGTGGGCGATTGGCGCGGCGCCGGACGTGCACATGAAAATCAAACCTCATTACGCCGAAGAAGCTGTTTGGGAAAATATCTTGCGCCCGCTTGAAAATAGCCGCCAACACGAAGTCGTCTCACATCGGGAAAATATTTTGGCGCTGACAGCGGAAGCCGACATTATCATCACCACACCCTCTTCTATTATTTGCGAGGCGTTGCTTTTTGAAAAACCGGTGATTGTGCTGGATTATGAAACCGACGGGATGTCTGAACCCTATGAAAAATTAGGCGCGGCGCGCGTCGTCAAAAACCGGGAGGAATTAAAGCGTGCGATTCAAGATTATCTTTTTTCTCCGGATTCCTTAGAGGCTTTAGCCAAACAGCGGCAAGCGCTGGGAAACGATTTGACGGGCTTCGCGGACGGCGGCAACACGCGGCGAGCGGCACAGTTGATTCAAAAAAGCCTAGGCCTTTAACTGATAAAGTTTTCGTCCCGCATTCTGGCGAATGTCGCGGATCATTTCTTGGTACGCTTCTTCCAATCGAATCATTCGAAATGCAACGCCATGAATCATGGTGGAGGTCGCGACTTTTTTAGCCTCAAAAACCTCCCCGATGGGATCCAACGAGGACTCCACGCCCTTTTCAAGATCACGGACATACATCGAATACGTACGAATTTTTGAATGTCCGGTTTCGTCCACATAAGGCGCGGTAAATTCTTTAAGATAACGATACGGTACTTTTTCCATCTCTTCCGCGTAATGCGCGAAAGTAAAAGCGCCCTGATAAGAAAGTCCGATAATGAGCGCCAAGGCCTTCTCTTTTAAAAGAAAAGCAAATGGCGAATCGGCACCGAAAGAACTGGCATTTTCCAGACCGCACAAATATTTTTGATGCTTTCCCCAAACCGCGAACGAATGGATCGGATGCTGTGTTCTTTTAAAATCGGGGCGCCCTAACGCCGCTTTGGACAAAGCGCCTGTCGTGGACGGACTTTTTCGAATATCAAAGGGCTTCCCTTGGCAAAAATCGAAATTGAATGTCGGAAAAAGCAAAGTTCCTTCGGTCCCGAGTTTTGCCTGGAGACTTTCGATAAAGTTGTCGGCACGAAAAGTTTCGCCCATGGACTGCGCTTGAAAGGCCAGCCCGACAATATCCGAGGAAACCAACAGGGTCTGCCCTTTGCTAAGATTCAACGCTTCCACAATTTTATCGCAAAAGAGATTGGGCATTTTTAGACTTTCATTTGCGCCAAGCGTTTCCGGTCGATCTTCCCTTGGCTATTTCTGGGAAGAGCCGCGACAATCACAATTTCTGCCGGCACCTTATAAAAAGGCGCTTTGGTTTTATAAAAATCCGTGAGCGCGGCCGCGTTCACCGGCTTGGCCGCGTCTTCGGTGGCATACAGCCTTAGTTTTTCTCCGAGCGTCTCATCCGGAACACCAATCACCGCGGCTTCGCGAACCCCGGGGTATTCCAAAGCCATGGACTCGACTTCCGCGGGACTCACGCGACGTCCGCCGACCTTGATAAATTGTTTCATACGTCCCGTGACAAATAAATCCCCGTCCGCGTCCCGATACCCAATGTCTCCGGTAAAAAGCCAGCCCTCCCGTAAAACTTTTTTAGTTTCTTCGGGATTATTCCAGTAGCCCTTCATCACATTGTCCCCGCGGATGACGATCTCGCCTTCTTCGCCGGGCGCGCACGCGTTGCCGTCGCCGTTTAAAATTTTCATTTCAATATTTTTGAGCGCCTTTCCCGCGGAGGCGGGTTTTTTGGCGGCTGACTTTGGGTCGAGGTAACTGATACGCGGCGCCGCTTCGGTCTGCCCGTACATTAAGTACAACTCTTTGCTTGGAAATGCTTTCACCATTTTTTCGGTGATGGCCACCGGCATCTTGTCTCCGGCATGTGTGAAATAACGTAATTTTTTAAACTCTCTCTTTAAAAAATCCGTGTGATTTATGAGCAATATAAAATGTGAAGAAACTCCGGAGAACCCCGTTATTTCATTTTTTTCCATTTCCTCCAGCGCCAACTGGGGGTAAGAAAAGCGATTTTCGAGAAAAACACTGCCGCCGACTGCCAAATGAGACAAAAGAAGTGAAAGTCCATAAATATAATAAAACGGCAATACGCAACACACGCGATCATCCTTGGTTAAATTCAAATAAGCAGCAATTGCTTCATTATTTGAAAGCAGATTGCGATGCGACAGCATGACCCCGAGAGGCTTATCGGTGCTCCCAGAAGTGTAAACAATGGCGGCCAAATCGTCTGAGCTGGAAATGCTTTTAAAAATATTGTTTTCATTGGGCGCTTTTTTTAAATCGTCAGAATCACTAAACAAGACTATCCTCGCGCCACTATCCATAGAGATCTTTTCGGCCTTTCCCTTCAACTCCACTTCACACAAAAGAAATGAGACGCCAGCATCCTTAGAAACAGCGCCTAGATCTTTGGCATCGAGTGAGTGGTTGAGCCAAACAACCACAGCACCGATGCGCGATAAGGCAAAGTAAACGGTGACGGAGTCAAAGGAATTACGGGATAAAATAGCGGCGCGATCAAAGCGCTTGAGACCCAACTGAATCAGTCGATGAGAAAATACATTAACGTCCGCTTCAAGTTGCTTATAATGAATGTTCCCCCATTCATTCATAAGCGCGATTTCATTCGGCCATCGGCGCGCTGACTGACTCAACAAATCATCCAGAGCCGAAAACATCAAGAAGCGTTACCTGTTTTTGAGCGAATAAAACGTGCAAGATTTTCCAGGCTGTCAAAATTTTTAGGCAATACTTCGGCGGGCTCCACCTTGATCCGGTATTGTTTTTGAATAAAGGCTAAAAGCTCGACCACGCCCATCGAATCAATGATGCCTTTATGAAGAAATGAGTCCGCGTCGGAAAATCCACGCAACTCTTCGCTGACCATGAAATTGGAATTGATAAAATGGCGAAGTTCATTTTTGATTTGATTGTCTAGCACTTGGAAACCTCCTGACGACGAATAAACAGTGAATGAAAAATCTGCGATGTTAAAATTCCCGACACAGCCATCTGATCGGCTTCGCTCAAAGCCCCCTGTGCCTGACGTGTTTTTTCAAGGAGCAACCCCACTAAAGCGCCGTCCCAGGTGCCGGATTCTTTGAGACGCGTCACGGAGAAAGATTCTTCCAAAAGCGGCGCCAACTCCATCCCTGGCGCCCGATACGGATATTTCGGGCGATCCAAAATCGCGGGCGGCAAGCGCTTGGCGACGCATTTTTTTAAAGCCGCTTTTTCATGCAATCCCTTCATTTTAATTCTCGGCGGAATGCGATTGGCAAGCTCCACGACGCGGTGATCCAGATAAGGATAACGCGCCTCGACGCTGTTGGCCATCGACATCCGATCGCCTTGTGAAGAAAGAAGATAATGACTCATAAATAAGCGGCATTCCAAATACTGCGCCTTGGCGATCGCGTCCCAACGTGAAAAATCCGCCGGAAGCTTGGCCTTTAATTCTTCGCGGGGGTCATACCCTTTGAGCGATTCTTTGAGTTCTTTGGAAAAAAACCGCTGAAGACGCGCGGTGTTGCGCCAGCGCGCGGCATGCGAATAATCCCACGCGCTTTTTTCCGAAGCGCCGTCGGCAAAAAAATTCCTTAAAAATTCGGAGCTCCCGGATTCTCGTATCGCCAAATGCGGGTAGAGACTTTCAAAAAGCCGCGCGCGACGCGGTGATTTCGGAGACTTGGCGCAAAAAAGACGGATCTTCACCTCTTTAAAAATATCGTAGCCGAGCAACATCTCATCGGCACCTTCCCCGGTCAGCACCGCTTTAAAATGATTTTGCCGGACATGGCGTGATAAAAAATAAAGTGGTGTCATCGCTGTGCGCAGCACGGGATTTTCCGCGTGATAAACGGTTTTAGGCAAGGCCTCGGCCAATTCTTTTTGTGAAATCCGCACATGAGAGTTTTTAAGCGCCAAATGCTCCGCCACCATCACTTGGTAACGGCTTTCATCAAACGCGGGATCCGCAAAGCGCACGGAAAAACTCTGAGGTTTTGGGCCGCCGGCCGTCGCCGCCATGGCGGTTACCGCTGACGAGTCTAGGCCACCGCTCAAATAAACGCCCACCGGCACATCCGCTTGAAGACGGATTTTTACCGAGTCCTCTAAAAGCGCGCAAAGCTCCTGCGTCCAAGCATTTTCTTCTTTCTGTTCATAATTTCCGTCTTTGGGATATTGCAGATCCCAGTAACGATGAAATTCACGCCCCGACGAAGCGACTCGCAGGTATTGGCCGGGCTCCAGCTGAAAAATATTTTTGAACATCGTGGCGCCCGGAAGCGGCGTCCAAAAAGTAAAAATCTGGGAAAGGGTTTTGGGCTCGATCTCCGCTTCGACGCCGGGAAAATTTAAAAGACCTTTGATTTCGGAGGCGAACGCAAACGTGGAACCGGTTTGAGTGAAAAATAATGGCAGGATGCCCAAGCGGTCGCGGCATAAAAAAAGTTCGCGCTTCTTTGTGTCCCACAGCGCGAAGGCGAATTGGCCGTTGAGCTTTTTTAAAAAACCCATCCCCTCTTTTTGATACAAATGCGGGATGATTTCGCCGTCAGAATCCGTGCGGAAACGATGGCCTTGTTGCTCGAGCTCTTTTTTTAATTCCTTATAATTAAAAATTTCACCGGCATAGATGCAGCAAATAGATTCGTCTTCACTAAAAAGCGGCTGGCGGCCATTGTTCAAACCGACAATGCTAAGGCGCGCGTGTCCCAGACCGATCCCGGGCTTTTCATAAGAGCCCGTCTCGTCAGGCCCGCGATGCCGCAGCGCCTGAAGCATTGCGTCCAGCGCCCCGCGGTTGACAGGCTTGTCCTTCGTTAATTCATAGTAACCGTAAATCGCACACATGGCTTCGAATTACCCCACTATTTTTTGAATCAGTCCGGCTTTTTCAAGATCCCGAGACAATGCCTTCAAAACCGAAAGCGGTTGGCCTGAAGTCTGGGCGATTTGTTCCAGATCCCGCGTGCCGTCTGCCAGATTTAAAAACCAAAGCATTGCCGCGGCTCTGTGATTGCGCGCTTTTTGAGAACCCAGGGTCGGATAAAGTCCCCGTTTGCCCAATTGCGGCTCCCCGCAAAAAATAGTATTTTTCCAGATTTCACGCGTTTCCAAACGCCGCACAATCGCGTGATACACTTCGACGGATTGTTGAAGCGCTTTGAAACTGATAAATTCTTTGTTGTCGAGCGAGGTGTGATATTCCTTGTAGCGGCCGTAAGGCGTGCGCATGAGCGACCCGATCGGTAAGTTAAAGCCAGGCGAACAATACTGTCTCTCGTCACTTCCAGCCGAAGGATCAAAATCCAACGCCTCGTGCTTGCCGAACTTTTTCAAGACTGTCTCGGCTGTCACATTGGCCAGTGAATTTTCCTGGCGGGATCTCTTATAAGTAAAGTGCCCGGGATCCGCCACACAAGTCATCGTGTATCCGGCCGTCACCCATTTTTTCAAATGCTCCCCACGCAAAGAAAGATAACAAATCGCGCCAATCGTTTCCGGCATGATCGCAAAACGGTAAGTGAAATTTCGATTTTTCATCGCGGCGACTTTTTGATACAGAAAAGTGAGCGCCAGCGGCCCCGAAAGTTCATTATTCGCCAAAGACGGATGACAGAGGTACGAAGAGAAAAGGATTTCTTGTTTGCTTCGACCCGGCAACACCGCTTCTCCGATTTCCAAAAAACCTTTTTTGATTTCCGTATCGACGACAACGGTGTATTGACCCTCCGGCAATTTCAAATACTCTTCATGCGTCAGACAAAATCCCCAGCGTCTTTTGTAGTAAGAAGTCAGGTAAGGGATCGCCTTTGGCTGAGACGGCAAGGTATAAAGATGCTTCTTGAGTTCCTTGAGCGGCATCGTGCCTTGAAAAGGTTCGGAGAAATTCAAAAGATGCAGATTATTTTTTGAAAAATCCGCGCGCTTCTTTCCGTGAGGATCAATCAAATACGCTTTGTTGGCGCGCCATTCCGGAGGAACTGTCCAATCGAGCACCTCCTTGCCACTGGCAAAGCGCAGACGTTTAAACGGCGCGATCTCCGAAAGAATGTCGAGCGACTCGCGAAAACCGGGGCCGGCGATGCTCCGGCAAATTGGCCAAAGCCGATCGAAATAGACTTCCAACTCTTTAATCATTATTTTCCCTTTTTCTCAAATAGCCAAAACGTGACATCATCCCAGCCCTGATCTTTTCCTAAAAAACCTGTCTTTCGAAGCCGCAGATTGGGAAACCATTTGAGATACAATTGGCCGTAATCGCGTTTAAACAGCGCCCCCTTATGCCCCCGATACAAAATCTCTTCATTGGTTTGAGAAAAATATTCTAAACAGAAAACGTGGCGCTTGGAACAACGAACGATTTCCCCCATCACGCGGCGCAGCGTGGCGGTCGGCTGATGGATTAAAACTCCCGCCGTAAAAACCGCTTCAAAATACCCGTCGCGAAACGGCAATTCCCGAGCCTGCGACCAGAGCGCGTTCACCCCAGGAAAATCTTTCTTGAGAACGCCCAGC
The DNA here is from genome assembly GCA_023247915.1 of Candidatus Omnitrophota bacterium. Classification (GTDB taxonomy): domain Bacteria; phylum Omnitrophota; class Gorgyraeia; order 2-02-FULL-51-18; family 2-02-FULL-51-18; genus JAHFFN01. The sequence goes on along the minus strand of JAHFFN010000007.1, from coordinate 33,936 downwards.
GCCGATTCGTTGATGTCCACGCCGTACACATTTTTAGGCGGCATCATTTGAGAGATCCAACGCAGATTGCCGCCTTGATTGCAACCTACCTCCAAGATATTCTTTGGCTTGGTTTCGGATAAAGTTTTTTTCCAAAAAATAGCGCGGCGGCTGTTGGGCTGATTTCTCAACGTGTACGCGTCGCCAAATTCACCGGCCCACAAATTTTCCAGTCTCGAAGCTTCTTTTGGGTCAATAATCATGAATGCGTGTCCTTTTGTTGAATGTGTGCGTTTAAATTTTCCCAATCGGGATGCCGCGCCAAAAGCGCCAAAACATCTGCCATTAAAAAGTTCGGATTTTTTGGGTAAAGCTCCGTTAAAACTTTCCGGATCAATTCAAAATCTTCCGGCGTGTCCACCGTCCAACGCCGATGACTCTCATTCTTTCCAGCGGCTGTGACGCCTCCCAGGCGATAACGTTCCGGGTGCGAATAAATAAAACGCGTGACATGCTCCCGATCCATCTTAAGCTGTGCCTGGCGATGCGCTTCGGCAAGCGTCGAATACCCAAACACCTCGCAATCCATGCCGCGCGGATACGTTCTTTCCAAAACATTCGAAACATAATCAAATTTTGAACGATTCTCCGAATAAAATCGGATCACCTGATCCACAAGCTCCGGATCAATGAGCGGACAATCCGCCGTCAAGCGCACCACCACTTCCGCCCCTTCACGTGTGGCCGCTTCATAATAACGCGCCAGCACATCCTCTTCCGACCCTCGAAAACAGATCAAGCCGCGATTCTTGCAAAACTCAACGACCTCGTCATCCGCACGATGCGTCGTCGTTGCGATCACAAGTTTTTCTTTGAGCGTCACACGCGCCAATCGTTCGCACTGATACCCTAAAAGAGGCTTTCCCAGCACTTCTTTTAATATTTTTCCCGGCAGACGCTCCGACCCCATGCGCGCCTGGACAATCAAGCAAGTTTTCACGCGGCAACCGCCGGCTTAAACAGCAGATTCTTTAAAATTCCCAAAAGCTTTTCTTCCTTTTCCATCCGGTAAAATGCCGGAAAGAAAAAAAGACAAAAAGCGGCAAATTTAAGGCACGCGCTCCAAAGCACCGACAGCATCGGCAAAGGAAACGCGTCCACCACCCATACGCAAATGCAAAAATACGCGAATAAAATCAAGATCTCGGAAACAATCTTTCCAATCTGAGACAAAGGAATCAGCTGAGAAAATGCGAAAGAAAAAACAAACACAAAACATAAAAAATAAGAGATCGACGTGGCCGCCGCCACCCCTTGAATGCCAAAACCCAAACGGATAAAAACAAAATTGAGCGTCGCCGCCACCGCGATCACACCGCCCAAAAACGGAATGAGCTGTTTTTGTTTGTCCGCCGTGAACGCGGCGCTCGCGGAGAGCTCATTGACCGCCACAAAATAATAACCCATCACCAAAATTTTCATCGACGCGATGCCGCCGGTAAACTTCGGAAGAAAATAATACACAAGCACCGGCACAAAGAAAACAACCAACGCGATCAAAAACGGTACCAAGTACGCCAGCACCCGCGTCGCGCGTATCATCATGGCCGCCGTGTGCGACAAAGAACCGGTTTGACCATAACGCTCCTGAATGTGCGGCAATAAAATAATCTGAGAAAAACGCCCAAGCGATCCGATCTGCTGTACCGACATGAGGCCGATGGTGTAAAGCCCGACCGCCTCGATACCAATCATCTTTCCAATCATCAGTGTGTCTAAACTCAAAAAGGTGACCAGCGCGTAACTGATAATCACCATCGGGAAACCAATGCGGATCAAGCGTCCAATTTCCGCCGAGTCCCAGCGAACACGAAAATCCATCTTGCCAAAGGTGTACGCGTTCCACGCCGAAATAAATGTCGCGATCGACACTCCGATGGCCATTCCCAAAACGCCTTTCCACCAGGCGCCGGCAATCGAAAGAATGCCGACCAACACCATATTCACCACAATCACGATGCTGAGTGCGCCCACTTTTTTTAACGTGCGCAGCAGTGTCAGTGAAAAATTATAAAGCTGTGTCGCCACCACCAGCGCCGTGCAAATCAAAAGCCCCTTGCGCAGTACCGGATCCTGTGTCGTCCACGCGATCACCGCGATCACCACCGAAGAAAAAAAGGAAGCCAAGAGCGTAAACGCATAGGCGCTGTTCTGGGTTTTTAACGCTTCCTGATGTTTCCCCGCGCCAATCACGCGCGGAATCTCGCGTATCATCGCGTTGCGCGTGCCCAGATCCGAATATTCTCCGTAAGAAGTAAATACCTTGATCACCGCCCAGTACCCGGCGCCTACCGTTCCCAAAATCGCCTTGGTCGCGACACCCACTAAGATCCCGATCACCATCGCGATGTAATTGGCGACGGTGTACATCAAGGTGTCTTTCACCACTTGGCGTTTCAACACGCTCATGCGTGTTTCCTTAACACCAGCTCCAAGGCTCGAACCACGCGCTGTTGATCCGCCTTCGTCATGGAAGGAAACATCGGAATGCTGAGCGTCTGGTCATAATAACGGGCGCATTCCGGATAATCAGAAAGCTTGAGATGGTAACGCTCGCGATAATAAGGCTGTAAAATCACGGGAATATAATGCACTTGCGTGCCAATCCCCTGCGCCGAAAGTGCTTTCATAATTTCTTCGCGGGTTTTTTTTAATTTTTTAAAGTCAATGCGCACAGGATATAAATGATAGCTTGAACGGCTGTCCACGCTTTCTTCCGGCACACGCAAAAATTCAATATTTTTTAAAGCCTTTTGATAAAAGGCGGCGATGCCGCGGCGCTTGGCGACCATTTCATCCAACCGGTCTAACTGGGAAAGCCCCAGCGCGCATTGAAAGTCTGTGATGCGATAATTAAAACCCAGCGCCTGCATTTCATAATGCCAAGGTTTGTTTTTTCCTGTTTTATCGACAAAGCGTCCGGTATTTTTTTCAATGCCATGAGAACGCAGTAAAAGGATTTTTTCGTACAAATCTTTGCGGCGCGTCGTGATCATGCCGCCCTCGCCGGTCGTGATGTGCTTGACGGGATGAAAACTAAAAACACTCATATCCGCTTCGTCACAGGAACCGATCTTTTTCCAAGCCGTGCCGTGGGCGCGAACCTCCGCTCCCAACGCGTGACAGGAGTCTTCGATCAGATAAAAATCCTTGCGCGGTGAAAGAGTATTTTTAGAACCGATGCGCGACGGGTGCCCACCAAAATGAACGTTGATAATGCCACGAGTTTTTTGAGAGACGGGGCGTTGAATCGAAGCGGGATTTAAACCAATAAAATGAGGTTCGACATCGGAGAAAACGACGTCCGCGCCCGTGTAGAGAGCGGCATTCGCCGTCGCCGCAAATGTCATCGGAGAGGTTAAAACCTCATCGCCTTTTTTAAAACCGGCCGCCAGCGCCGCCAAATGCAAACCGGCCGTGCCATTGGACACCGCCACCGCGTAAGGAGCTCCGCAATATTTTGCGAAAGCTTCTTCAAAACGGCGAATCGTCGGCCCTTGAGTCAACCAATCTGACTTCAAAACCTTCACAACGGCGCGAATGTCCTCCGCCGCGATGGACTGCCGACCGTAGGGAATCCGCTTCTTATTCGCGGATGAGTTTTTTGAGATCATTCTTGGAGAGCCACACGGTGTTGTTGTTGCTGGAATATTCGAAAGACTCTTTGACGAGTTTCCCGGCCTTGAGCTGGGGATTTTTCCAGCCTTCGATTTCCGGACAAATCACATACATGTCTTTGAATTCCACGGTGCTTCTCATTTCATCCGCGGGAATCAATACTTCGTGAAGTTTTTCTCCGGGACGAATGCCGACAATTTTTCTTTTGCAGTCAGGCGCGATCACATCCGCCAGATCCGTGATTTTCATGCTCGGAATTTTCGGCACAAAGATTTCTCCGCCGTGCATGAGTTCAAACGCGTTGAGCACCAACTCCACGCCTTGCTCAAGAGTGATCCAAAACCGCGTCATCCGCTCATCTGTGATGGGAATCGTGCCGCTTTTCCGCAATTTTTGAAATACCGGCACCACACTGCCGCGAGAGCCAAGCACATTACCATAGCGCACCACGGCGAATTGCGTGCCGTCGATGCCGGAATAATTATTGGAGGCGACAAACATCTTGTCGGCGCAAAGCTTGGTGGCGCCGTACATGTTGACAGGGTTCACGGCTTTGTCGGAGCTCAGCGCGACCACTTTCTTGACGCCATTGTCGAGCGCCACATTGATAACATTTTCGGCGCCGATCACATTGGTCTTCACCGCTTCAAACGGGTTGTATTCCGCCACCGGCACATGCTTGAGCGCCGCGGCATGCACCACATAATCCACGTCTTTAAACGCCCGGTGTAGCCTCTCGGAGTCCCGCACATCCCCGATAAAATAACGCATACAGCTCTGATTAAAAACCTGACGCATCTCCACTTGCTTGAGCTCGTCACGGCTAAACACAATCAAGCGCGCGGGCTTGTAGCGTTTCAAAACCGTCTCGACGAATTTTTTCCCGAACGAACCGGTGCCGCCGGTCACTAAAATCGATTTGCCATTGAAACTCATGCGCTAGCCTCTCTTTCTAAGTTCGTAGGTGTTTTGAATGTGAGAAAATCCCTGGTTTTTAAAAAAATCGATGGAGGGTTGGTTTTTGGGGCTGACATTCGCCAGAAAACGGGTGACTTTTTTGTGCTTGCCCATCAAAAGTCCGAGCGCCTTCTTTCCGAGGCCTTGGCCGCGGTATTTTTTAAAAAGAAAAAGCCCGATTTCATTTTGCTGAGACAAATAAACCGCACCCACCATTTCTTTGCCGGATAAAATCAAATCCCAGCTCTTGTAAGGTTTTGACTTCACAAAACGCCGATGCTCGGACAGTGTGGGCATTTGGCGGTGGCTGATATTGACCCGGCCTTCGCGTTCCTTTAAAAGCGCGTACAGAACTGGCACGGCGTCTTTACTCTTATAAACATCCGTCAATTTCAGCATGGGTGTTTTCATCCTTAAAAATGAGAAAGCTGAATGCCGTCGCCCAAAGCGATCGGCGATTTCGCTTTTTTTCCTTCGGCCTTGGAAATCCAACGCGGGTGCATCCCTTTTTTCCGCGAGCCCGGTCTTAAAATCGCGACATTTCGACCTTCTTTTAAAATATCGCCTTTGCGAATGGCTTGAATCGCCTGCACCGCTCGCTGGGCATACAGTGACAACTCTCGCTCCACACTCAAAATCTTTTTACGTCCATCCCCCAGCGCTTTTTCGCATCCGCGGACAGCCTGCACCATGGTGTGAAGCTCTCCGGGCTCAATCGCAAACGCGTGATCGGGGCCTTTCAGCTTGCGGCTCAATGTAAAATGTTTTTCAATCACAGTCGCTCCCAGCGCCACTGCCGCTACCGGTCCCACCGTCGCCTCTGTCGAATGATCCGAAAAACCCACGGGAATGTGATAACGCCTTAAAAAATCTGGGATCACTTGCAGATTCAACGCTTCTAGTGGCGCCGGGTATTTCGCCGTGCATTGCAGGAGCGTGATTTTTTTTCCGCCTTTTTTTCGAAAATACCCAATCGCCCAATCAATATCCCCCAGCGTCGCCGCGCCCGTGGATAAAATCAACGGCTTTCCGGAACCGGCCGCCATTTCCAAAAGACGCGGATGCGTGATTTCATATGAAGCAATTTTGTGGCGACGAACCCAAGGATTAACGACTTTAAAATCTTCCGCCGAAAAAAAGGAAGACATGAATTCAATTTTTTGTTTGCGGCAATAAGCGGCGAGCTTGGGAATCATTTCATACGGCATGGCTAATTTTTGAAAAAGATCCACGATAGACTCGCGAATGCCGTGTTTGGAAAGGTAGCCGCTGACGCCCGCGTTGGGCACATACACCGAGTCCGCGCGAAAGGTTTGAAATTTGACGGCGTCCGCTCCGGCTTTTTTGGCGGCATCAACCAGCGCGCAAGCCTGTTTCCAGTCAGCGGCCGCGGAACCTGCCTTCCAATTGGATCCGCCCTCGGCAATAATAAAAACGGGGGATTTTTTATTTTTTGGGCTTGGCATTTTCGTCCAAATCTTGATGCGCCCAATTTCTGGCTTTGTTGTACGCCTTACCCACCTTGTCTTCTAGCTCAGGAGACAGGACACGCAAAAGCTCTTTGCCCATAATGCGATACTGCTTACCGACTTTCGCCGCCTTGATGAGACCTTTTTTGATCATGCGCGTGACAGTGCTAGCGCTAACCTTTAAAAGCGCCTGCGTCTCTTCGTGAGTATAGACTTCATTCTCTTTGATTTCCATGGAATAAGCCTATCATGATATGTCATTAGTAGTCAATAGTTACCACTACGACTCAAAAAAGCTTATTTGGAGGCGCTGGGGAGCCCGAATTTGGCTCTAAGTTTGGGGGAAAGCATCAGCGAGAGCGATTCGGTGTGCGGAGCCGCCTCGGCTTCGTCAGCCGGCCAACGGTGTATCTCAATTTTTTTGATAGTTGCCTTCTGATAAGCCTTGTCCAAGGCAGGGTGCGAATCGGGCTCGGATTTATAAGCGATGGCCGCCAGAATATCCCGAATCTCTTCTTCTTTTAGCTCGGGATTAATCGCTAAAACGGCGTCAAGACTGGCCACGTATTTCTTGGCAGATTTTTTAAGAGGCACCTGTTCTTTGCTCAAAGCGCGCATATCCGAAAGAATGCAAACCGTTTTCTTCTTCGCCTTTGTAATAGTGCCCCATTCCTTTCCCGTCAAATCCACGGCCGGCTGGGGGAAATGAACAAAACTTGCGATGAAGATGATCCCTATAATAGGCAGAATCAGGTCTTTATTTTTCATAGGACTTCAGTCTATAATTTATGCGAAGAGGCGTCAAGCCGACTCTTCTGAATAGAGTCGGCCAACCCGATAAACATCTTTACAAAAAGAACGGGTTGCATAATAATAACTTTTTCATAAAAACGCATAGTTGCGTGGGGTTCTATTTAAATCGTGCCGCCAAAAGAGACCTTCCTCCGATTGAGCAAGACACAAAAGCTTCTCCTTGTTTTGGCTCTGCTTTTGGCCGTCCTCTATTCCAGCGACAATATTGTTTTCCGTGTTTTTGATAAAGCCGACAGCGCCTTGTGGCCTCATCAACGCTTTTGCGCCGCCCTGCGCACCAAAGTCGGAAAAACACTGGATAGCCTCAACCCTTTCTACAATAACGATCACATCCTCTCCTCGCTGGATGTCTATTCGCTGACCCTGTCTCCCCGGGACATCCAATACATTTTCCAGCTGGGCAAGAAAAAGGCTGACGGCCCCAATTGGGTAAAGCCTAAAAAATCCAGGCATGTTCTTTTAAAGCACGCCGGCGAAACCTACAAAGTTCAAATGAAATTGCATGGCGACACGGTTTCGCATTGGTCCGGCAAAAAGAAATCCTTCCGCATCAAATCCCCCAAAGACAGATTCATCGGTGATAAAAATAGTTTAGCCTTCAATATTCCAGAGAAACGCGGTTATTTGATTCCGTTATTTGCCAATGAAGTAGCCGATCAGCTCGGCCTCATCGCCCCCAAGGGAGACTACGTGGCGGTCAAAATCAACAATATCTTCCAAGGCACGTATTATATGGAAGAGTGGATTGATAAACATTTTCTGGAAAGAAATCATATTTCCAACGGTTGCATCGTCGAAATTTCGGACAATTGGATCGACGACAGACTGGAAGCGGGTAATGACCCCAACAAATTTTTTGGCGGCATCACCTACAACGGACATCACACCACCCCCTTTGATTTGGAAATCGCCGATTTAAAAACCATTCCTTCTCCGATCACAGGCACCCCCTTTGGCGAAGCGCCTTCTTATATGAATCAGGAGATCGCCAAAAAAACAGAAAATTTGTTTGATGCGATCCGGCTCAATGACGTTGAGTTATTTGAGAGCCTGGTGGACATTCCAAAAATCGGCGCGATTGACGCCTGGCGTACGCTTTTAGGCGATGTGTGGACACTCGAGGGTGACAATATCCGCATGGTTTACCGGCTGACTCAAGGCAAGTTTTTCTTCATCGCGCGCAATCAAGGCATGCTTCGCTTGGTGAATTACAAAGGCGGCAGTTTTGAGCACGACATGAATCGCACCAATGTCGCCGTTCCGCTCTGGAACATGATGACTAAAAGTGAAAAAATCCGGACGGTACGTAACGAGTGGCTTTATTATTTCGTGCAGCACCGAGAGGAGTTGCTGGCGGAATACGATGCCATTATGAAAAAATATCTCCCGGCACTGCTTCAAGACAACACCTTGCCCAACAGTAGCCGCGAAATTCGACACAAGATGGAGGAAGCTCGCCAAAATCTCGTCGACAATCTCGACCACCTCACCGCTCAATTGAATTACGCTAAAATTTATCTCAATGCCGATGTGGACGCCAACACCCTAACACTCACTTTCGTGCCCGACACCTCGCTACAACTGTTAGAAGTTGAGCATCTTGGGCTTGCTCTTAAAAAGAATCACGCCTTTGCGCCTTCAGAAAAAATCCGGCTGGAAACACTCGGCGAGGACGGAAAATCCTCCGTGCTCTACGAAGGCCTGTGGGACAGCGCTTCGAATAATTTAGCCTCTCTTTTTGCCGGACAACAATTCGGTTATGACTTCGACGCGGAATTTCTGCCCATCCCCAAACGATACCGTTTCCGTCTTACTTTCGAAAATCAGGACAATCTCGGCTTGGATGCCATCAGTCTTCAGATGAAAACGTCGTTAAGCCATGCAATTCTCGAGCCAAACGACACCTACGTCATGATTGCCAAGACTTATGCTCCCCTAGCCAATCCGGCGGGAATGTCCCTGGCGGATTTCCTATCTCAGGACAAGTCGATTGCCTGGCAGGTTGATGGGAAAAATCTCATATTAAAGAAAGGCCGCTACACTTTCACGCACGACTATTTTATTCCCAAAGGCTATCGCGTGATTTTAGAAAAAGGCGTAGAAATTTTAATGGCCGCCAAGATCACTCTCACCTCCTTTTCCCCGTTCACGGCGGAAGGAACGGCTGATGAAAAAATTAGCATGCGCGCCTTGGATCCCGCCCAACCCTTCAACGCTCTAGTGATTTCGGGAACCGAGCATGACATGAACCGTTTTACGTATTTTGAATTTTCCGATGCCAAAGAAACCGTGACCAACGGCATGTATTTGTCCGGCGGTTTCAACATTTATCACGGTGACTTGGCAATGGATCATTGCAAAGTGGAGCATGGTCATGCGGATGACGGGCTCAACGTCAAATACGGCAACATCCATTTAGTGGATTCGATTTTTAATTCGAATTATGCCGATCAAATCGATTTGGATTTTTGCGTCGGCGTGATTGAAAGATGTTATTTTCATGGCCCGGCGAATGGCGATGAGAACGGCGACGGCCTGGATATCAGCGGCTCCCATCTTTTAGTCAAAAATTGCACCTTTGAGAAGCTCACCGATAAAGGCATGAGCATCGGAGAAGATTCTTATCTGGTCGCCTACAACAACAAGCTGATCGGTAATTCCAAAGGTTCCTCCGTCAAAGACACATCGTCGGCATTATTTTATAAAAATAGTTTCCAAGACAATAAAGTCACCTTGGCCGCCTACCGAAAAAAGCCTATCTTTCAGGGCGGGCACGCGTTCGCTTATGACAATGAATGGAAAAAAGACGAGTCTCTTTTTAAATTCGACGAGTTTTCAAGCTTCTTTGTCCCCACCGCCGCCGGAATAGCCTTTTTAAAAAAATGGTCTCCGGACACGTGGGATCCGATGGATATCCGTTTTTTTCACGAAACCACCTTCTGGGAGCGTTCCACCGACCATGCCAACCATTAAACGACAAGAGCTTAAATATTTTTTAAGCCCGCACGAAGCCCGGATTATTCGCGAGCGCCTGCTCGTGGCCGTGCCCCGCGATGAATATTCGCAGGAAGGCAGTTATTTTATCCGCAGTCTTTATTTTGACAATCCGGCCAACGCGAGCTATTTTGACCGCAACGAAGGATTTGAGACCCGCAGAAAATTCAGGATACGCCTGTACGAGTTCACAGATAAAGCGGTAATCAAGTTTGAGATCAAGACCAAACACAACACGGTGATGTCCAAAGAAACAGCGCTGATCACACGAGCGGATGTCACGCGCATCTTGGCCGGCGATTACGAATGCTTGCTCAGAAAAAAAGACCCTACCCTCTGTAAAATTTATTATCACTTTAAAAGAGAGTTTTTTACCCCAGCGGTAATCGTGGACTATCAGCGTGAGGCATTCACGATGGATTATAATGACATCCGCATCACCTTTGACACGATTTTAAAGAAAAGTCGGGAAATTGGCCGTGTGTTGGATCCAACACTTCGAACGATTCCGGTGCTGGAGCGAAAACACATTATTCTCGAAGTGAAGTACAATCATTTTTTTCCCGGATGGCTGAGTGATCTTTTGGGTGGTTTCAACTATCAACGATGTGCGCAGAGCAAGTATTGCTTCGCGAGACTAGTCTAGACGAAGGTCTGGATTTAAATAATAAAACGGAGTGACTCTATGTTTAATTTGAAGTTAAAAGACCTGATAGATTTAAATGCGTCTTCGATCGGGGCAAACTACAGCCTATCTTTTATTCTCACCAATGTCCTCATCGCCTTGTTTTGCGGCTTGGTGATTTACGCCATTTATAAGAGAACGTATTCGGGTGCCCTGTTCTCCAAAAATTTGGGCATCACGATGATTATCGTTTCGGTGATCACGTCGCTCATCGTCATGGCCATCAGCGGCAATCTCGCGCTGTCCTTGGGTATGATCGGCGCCTTGTCCATTATCCGTTTCCGTACCCCGGTCAAGGATCCCAAGGACTTGGCTTTTCTCTTTTGGTCAGTCACGGAAGGCATTATCTGTGGTGTGGGCGCCTATCAACTGGCTCTCGTCAGCGTGGTCTTCATTGGGATCTGCCTATGGATTCTCTCCAAGAAAATCGTTTTAAAGACCCCCTATCTTCTGGTGATTCACTCCACCAAGGATCATGCGGCGGATCTGGTCAAAATCCTGGAAAAGCATTGCTCCAAGTTTAACCAACGCTCGTCCTCCATCGCGCATAATGAATACGAGTTGGTTTATGAAGTGAGCATGAAGGGCGTCTCACAGGATCTCCTAAAAGACATTCAAAAATTAGGCGGGATCGAAAAATCTGTGATGGTTTCTTACGAGGGTGATTTAGACGAGCCTAGATAAGATTTTTAGTTCGAAGATCAACTAAGATATAGCGTGGGTTTTCTTCAACCACGCTATATTTTTTTCTGAGATAAGTTCCAAACTCCGGAACACGCTTCCAGTCCTCAAGAGAGCTCGCCACAAAGTACTCCGCCCCCTTTTTCCTGTAAAGCTCCAAACGATCAATCAGCTGCGTGTCGCTTTCTGTCGTCACATCAAAAACCCAGCCCTTGCGGTCGCAATAATACAGCTGGCTCGCGTTGGTCTCATGCGAAGCAATAATAAAAGACTTTTTGGGTGCCAGGTTCTGCATCGCCTGCCCCGCTTCCATGATCGAGAGACGACGCGGTGGGATAGAATAAAGGCCGCGATAAAAATAAAGCACGCTCACAATCTCAAGCGCCACCGCACATAACATCAGCGGACGATTTTTTAAAAATTTAGAAAACAGCGCGCGTTCACGAATCACGTCCACCCCGCGGGCGATAAAAAAAGCGCCGATAAGCGCGAATGGAATCTGATAGTAAGGGTGCTCAATGATGACGCGCCACAGCACCAAAAGCGCGAAGGCCTCCGAAAAAAACCACACAAATAAAAAACGGTCTTGAAAGCGTGAGGGCTTTTTAAAAAAACCAAACATAAAAAAAACCGCGCCTAACGGCGTCAAAAGATGCACAAAAAAAGTTTTGGCCAGGTATTTCCAGTAATGCAGAGAGAGAAATAAGTGTAAAAAGCTCTCGGCCGGACCACGAGCCGCGTAATTAAACGGCTTTTGAATCAAATCATAGCGCTGAGCCATTTGCCAGCCGTAGACATACCAAAGAAGCGGTAAGCAGGCCAATGCGACGTAAAGATAGGCCTTCGGATCCTTGGCCATGCCCGCCAACCCCTCTTTCTGCCACGCCAGATACGCCAGGGGCAGCAAAAGATACAGATTGTGGATTTTGGCACCGATCACCAAAAATAAAAAACAACCCGAGAAGAAAAGGTAGGTCTTTTTATCCGTTTCGCAATACCGGTAAAAAAAATACAACGCCCCGAGTGTCGTTCCCAGCATAAAGGATTCGGGCTGAACCGAGCGACTGAGCGAAAGCACCAAGGGACTGACAGCCAAAAACAAAACAGCTGATACCGTGGCCTGCCAGCTAAAAAATTTTCGGCAAAATAAATAGGTGAAAAATAAGGCGAGCATGGAGAAAAAAACGGAGACCGCTCGCGCGACCCAAATATGAACACCGCCGGAGAGCTTGTAACCAACGCCGATCAAAAAAGTATGGATGGGAAATTCGGCGTTGAAAAGCCGGTTGTCCGATCCGTTTTCGTCAAGCTCCGGACGAAAGAAATGAAAACCGTCTTCGTAAAAATTCCGCGCCACCTGTGCGGTGATCGATTGACGCGCAATATTGTTGTAGGATTCTAAAATCGGCAGGTCGAGGCGCCATACCCGCAGACCCAACGCCAGCGCAAAAACGAGGACAATGAAAAACGTGTGCTTGGATTTGTTAGCGACGAGTGAAGGCACAGCGGGAGGCAATTCGCAGGTATCCGTTAATGGTCTGAAAAACTCTCATCTTGCTCTTCCCCACGCGGGCAGCGCCTTGCAGCACCATCGGCACTTCCCCAAGCTTAAAACCCATTTTATGCAGGCGATACAAAAGCTCCACCACGCAGGAAAATCCCACTTCTTTGTAAAAATCGCCGTAATGCTCCAAAATAGCACGAAGCGTGGAGGGTCGATAAGCACGATAAAAAGAACTGTAGGTGTGAATGCCCGGAATCGGCAAAAAAATCCGAGTGAACAAATTTCCTCCGCGACTCAATACTTTCCGGTACCAGACCGTGCCCTCCACCGAACCGCCTTTGGCATAATACGACGCCACCACCACATCGAAGCCCTGTTTTATTCTTTCTAAAAACACCGTCAAAATGTCCCAATCAGCGGTTCCGTCCGCTTCCATGGTCACAATCACATCCGTTTCCTTGGCGGACTCCAGAGCCGCCACAAAACCGCGCGCAAAAGCCTCCTGAACTCCTCGATTGGGCTGATAAGTAATGAGCGTGACGGGCAATTGTTTTGATTTTTCGCGAACGATTTCAGCGGTTTTGTCGCGACTACCGTCATCGGCGATAATCAGCCGGTATTCCAGCGCGCGGCTCCGGCAATAGGCGTCCGTCCGGTCGACCAAGCGGCCGATATTTTGTTCCTCATTGAAAGCCGGAACGACAAAAAAAATCATCAGGTTAGACAGAGACTTTCGAAGAATTTTGGGCGAGAAACCATTCGTAGGTCTTGGCAAGACCTTCTTCCAAAAAAACTTTCGGAGAATAATTCAAGTGTTCTTTCGCTTTATCAATGCAAGCTTGTCGGCGGAGAATCCCGTCCCACTTTCTTCTGGGGGCAAATTGGATGCCCGCGGGATTGTTGGTGAGCCGGTTTACTTCCTTGGCGATGCTCAAAATTTGAGTTTCTCTTCCCGATCCCAGATTGAAAGCCATCCCGGCCACATTCGACGCGCGAATCGCCAAGAGCGTTCCATTGACCGCATCCGACACAAAACTAAAATCGCGAGTCTCACTGCCATCACCGGTAATCACCAGGGGTTTTTTCTGGAAAGCTAAATTAAAGAAATTGGGAATCACATTGCGATAAGGCCCCGGCTTCTCTCCCGGGCCATAGACATTGAAAAAACGAAGCGTCACGATATCCAAACCATGAAACAGGTGAAAAAAATGGGCGTAATGCTCTCCTAGAAGCTTGGTGGCGGCATAGGGCGTTTCGGTGGTGAATTCCCGGTCGGATTCCTTAAGAAGGCCGGCACGATGTCCATAAACGCAGGAAGAAGAGCTGTAAACGATGCGGCGGATCTTGTATTTGACGCAGTATTCAAAAAGGCGCAGCGTCCCCATGCCATTGACTTCTAAATCCTTGCGGGGATGCTCGACTGAGCTTTGATTGGCAAAATTGGCGGCAAAATGCACCACCACGTCGAATTTGTATTTTTCAAAGAGACGGCTAAGCACCTCATCCTTGGTGATGCTGTCCTGAATGAAGTCCATGCGAGGGCTTTCGGGGAGATTATCGACATAGCCCGAGGACAAGTCGTCCAAAACCACGACCTTTTCGACATCCGGCTCATTGACCAGACGAGCGACAAGATTACCGCCGATAGCTCCTGCGCCGCCCGTGACTAGGATTTGCATAAGGGGGAATTATAGCACAAAACAAATTTGTCTGGCTATTTTTATGGCCGTTTTCCCGTCCCAGAAGCGCGGAACAGAGACCTTGGGCACCTTCCCCTTTATGATTTTTCGAACCGCTGACAGGATCTTCTTTTCATTCTGCCCCACCAGCTGGTTACTGCCCGCGTCTACGGTGGCCGGCCGTTCTGTGTTCTCCCGCATCGTCAAACAAGGCACCCGGAGTATCACCGCCTCTTCTTGGATCCCTCCGGAATCTGTCAGAACAAAAAGCGAGTCTTGGACCAATCGGATAAAGTCGATGTACCCCAACGGCTCAATCTGTCGTAGATTTTTCATCCCCTGGAAGCGTTTCTGGAGACCAAATCGGCGGATCTGTGACAAAGTCCTGGGGTGGATAGGAAAAACGAGAGGCGTTTGCTTTGAAATTTTTTCTAAGATGCCGGCAATCTTTAAAAGCGACGCCTTAGAGTCCACATTGGACGGCCGGTGAAGCGTCAGCACGGCGTATTCCCGGCGGCGGAGCCCGTGTTTTTCAAGCGCCCTGGACTTTTGTATCGCCGGTAAATTGGCCAAGAGCGTATCAATCATCACATTGCCCACCAGAAAAACTTTTTTGGAATCAATGCCCTCTTTTTTTAAATTACGGACACCGCTAACTTCGGTCACAAATAAATAATCTGCCAAACGATCGGTCACAATACGGTTTATTTCCTCGGGCATACGACGATCAAAACTCCGGAGACCCGCTTCCACGTGAGCCACGCGTATCCCCAGCTTAGCGGCCGCTAAGGTGCAAGCGATCGTGGAGTTGACGTCACCTACCACCAGCACCAGCGAAGGCTTCTCAGACAACAGCACTTTCTCAAAAGCCGTCAGAACATCGGCGGTCTGAAAAGCATGCGATCCTGATTTGGCGCCTAAATAAATATCCGGTGCCGGAATTTTAAGATCTTGAAAAAAAAACATCCGACATTTTGAAATCATAGTGTTGTCCGGTATGCACGAGCTTGACGTCGAGTTGTTTTATTTTTTTAAATGCGGATAAAAGCGGCGCGATTTTGATGAAATTGGGACGCGCGCCGGCCACCAGGAGAATTTTATGCTTTTTCATTTGGCGTTATTCTTTAGCAGCCATACTAGCTGGGATACAAACTGGGAAAATACGCCCTTTCGCCGAGACCAAACCCAGGCGCGCATGCGACGCTCAAAAAGATACTTGGGCTTGAGATAAATTTCCGCATTATTAAAAGCAAATAAAAGGCGATGCCACAACCAATTGCGATTCTTTCCGGCGGCTCTTAAGCGGCCAGAGATCGTGAGTGTCTGTCCACCCCAAGGATGCGCCAACGTGAAATAAAAGGCTTGAGAACCGATAGTCAAGTCACAAGCGGATCCCTCGATCTCCGCGATCGATTTTGAGCGAATCGAGAAGGCTACGCTTTTATTGAGATCCGGGATATGCACCGAAACGGGTTTGAGGCGTCGCAACAAAAAGCGCGGGTATTTTTCATACAATTGATGGATCAGCTTGTCAAAAGCCTTAAAAATAAGGTTCAGCTCCACGGTTTTAGGTTTATCAAAAACAAGTTCTGATTTTTTATTATAAATTTCTTCGAATTTTTTGAGAGTGGCCGCATTGTCATGCGCAAGTCCCGACTGATAAGTTTCGCCGGGATATAAAATGGCGCTTTGAAGCCCCTTTTCCTTAAAAAACCGGTGAAAAGACTCCGGAGTATTGGCGAAGGCGTTCATGTATTTATTTTCTTCGGAGGAAAAATAAATAAAACTGGCGAATGGAATCGTGACCTTTGCTTTTAGATCCGTATGATTTTGAGCCACTTCGTCTAAAACTTGCTTGGCATCCAACGGTAAATTTTTTTCAAAGTCCGGAAGCCCATTGTAAGTGGCGTAAGAAAATTGATTGAGAATAACATCCACTCTCTTAAGATCGCCCAAGGCAATCTTGGCGTCGATGGCGTTAAACGGCGCGTCGTTAATATTTAAAAGTATCTCTTCTTTGTCCGCGAGAACGCCTAGACAGGCATCCATTAACCCCGACTGGTAGCAATACACCGAGACCCCGTCGGAAAGCGCCGCTATTTTGCGATGCGGCAGACGGACTATTTTTTTAAATCCGAGCTGATTTAATTTTAGCGGCAGCTTATCCGAGTTGTTCAGCTGAAAAAGCACGGTGACGCGCGATTTAAACTCGGCGGGAAGCGAAGTCAGCGTTTCGATATGAAAATGATCCGGATGCTCATGAGAAATCCAGAGATAGTCCACGCCGCTCAAATCACCGTTGGCCGCGGGCGGTAACAAAGACCAGGACTCGTTAAACGCTTTTCCGACAAACCAGGGATCCGTTAAAATTTTGACGCCATTCGCTTCGATGAGAACCGAGGCGTGGCTCACCAAGGTGATTTTCACGAGCCGCCTCCCCCGCCACCGGACAACACCGCCAGACGCGGAGCGATTCGCTCCCGATAAATGCGATAAGCGAAATACAAACACATTCCTGAAAAGAGCCAACGGGCAGCGGCAACCATCTTACCGTACGGCATCCGAGACGCCAGACGCTCGTGCACGCTGGGAACCCCAGCCCAATCCCAATGAAGCGGCATGAAAAGCCCCGCATTAAGCGCGCGGGAATCTAAATTAAAAAAGAAAAGACAAAGGAAGAAAGCCGCCCCTACCCATCGACTCCACAACTTTTCTCTGGTCTCTAGCAACATCCAAAATGGAAACACCCACATAAAATATTGAACCAAGGTCTGGCTGGCCGCATAAAAAATAAGCAAAATCCACGCGCAGACCGCGACAAAGAGTTGAGCACGTTTTCCCTGAAGCTCCACGCCGGCTTGACGCGGTCTTGCGAGCATCCACAACATCCAGGCATAGGCCGCCACAAAAAAAACTTTCGTGATCAGCGCGATTTCTTTTACCGCGAAAGAATGCGTCAAACCCTGCGCGGCGGCTTTCGCCAAAACCGGCGAAGCATACACATAAGAAACGTAACCGCCGGAGTGAATCCAAAGCGGCACAAAAATCGCTGAAAAAGAAGCTAGGATACACGCCAAGATTTTAATCCTCTCCCGCCACGTCGAACCCAAAATTAATACGGTCGGAAGCAGTAAAATCCAAGGAAAATTATCCGTCAAAAGTAAAAGCCCATACGCGACACCAGCCAAAACATTTTGAGAGCGAACAGCAAAGTAGATGACAAGTAAGACAAAAAATACCGTGTAAATCCGGTAAGTTCCAAAACAATAAACCGAAAATAAAAGCACGGGATGAAATAACCAGCCGCGAAATGCTCTCTCTGCTTCCGCGCGATCCCACAGACGACAAATGCCGCATAAAAGCCACAGGCAAGCCGCTTCTATCACCAGATACGGGAGCTTCATGATAAAAATAAGCCGAAACGCCTCCGCGCGAGACAACCCGACAAAGTAATCCGAGATTTGATGGGGCGCGGCCACAATCATGGTTTCATGCACACGGAACATAAACACCTGAAAGCCGGGCGCAAGATGAGTGATTCGCAGTAAAAATTGAAAAATGCCGGAAATAAAATAAATCATGGGCGCGTAATAGGTGTACCCGGACAATTTTAAAAAATGATCTCCGAAATAACCATAAATATCCCAAACCCTTTCGTAACTAAAAAAATACGGAAAATAGTTGGTGTAAATCAAATCTCCGTGCAGCGTGATCGGCATCAGGATCAAACGAATCAACACAGCAAGCCCCAGCCATAGTCCCCAACCGCGTTTGCTGTTTTTCATCGGATCGCCGCCGCCTTATCCAAAAAAGGTTTTTCGAAAAAAATAAAAAAAAGATACGCCAGCGCCAAAACGATCCCGATACTGCCGACGGACACCGCCATTCGCGGCCACCCTTCAGGCAGGACAGGCACCAAAAAAATACGCACGCGATCTAAAAATAAAAAATGAATCAAATAAATAGAATAAGAGAAAATACCCACCCCCGGCAACCAACGAAAAGCGCTCTTCTGCCACAGCGCTTCTTGGCCAAGAAAAAAGATAATTAAAAATGAAAAAGCGGCCGTAAAAAGAAGCCGGCTGATTTCAAAAGGCAATTCAGGCTTCCCCATCAGCCATCCGGCAGTCGCAAACGCAAAAAAAGCCAGAAAAGGCGACGCGCGCTTAATTCCCAGAGATACCCGTTCATTTTTTAAAAGAGTCACCAAAAACGCTCCGGCCACCCATTCCACCCAAAAACAAAACGGGTTGAGCAGTTCGATCCCGTTGTTCACGGCGATGAAACTCCACGTGAAAAAATACAACGTAAGCGCTGTGCCCCATAAAATCCCCCACCCTTTCGGGCTATAAAATAAGGGCCGCAAAATTAAATACAACAGATAATACTGCGCTTCGGTGGCGATCGTCCAAAAAGGACCGCTGACCGTTAGCATTGTTTTTTGACTCAGGTTATTGACCAGAAAAAGGTGCGAAAGAATTTGGAACGAGCCAAAGTTTTCAAAAGTAATTTGGCCGCCGGTTTTCCATTTATAGTAATTAGTGCCCAAATTTAAAAGAACCGCGAAACCTAACGCGAAAAAATAAGGCGGGTAAATTCTCCACCACCGGCGCGCGAGGTATTTAGGCGTCGAGAACTTTCCTTCTTTATCCCAGTAAGCGCCGTGAATACAAAAACCGCTGAGCACAAAAAAAAGATCAACCCCCAGCATGCCATAACGACGAAAAAAACTTAGAAAAGCCTCGTAAAAAAATACACCGATCTGAGGCGCGTAGGAATGGTGAAATACCACCGCGAGCGCGGCTAGACCCCTGAGCGCGTCAATGCCCAGGCTTCTTTTGGAAGTCATCGATGAGAGGTGTCTGCGGCGGGCTTTTGGCAGACCACGTAAACGATATCGTACGGGTTGCAGTAGAAATTAATCTTTGAAAAAAGCGGCCAATTGGACATTTGGATCAAAACCTTTCCGATCCAGGGGAAATAACCCGCGAGTCTTTTGGCAAAGAAGCCGAGCGAGACGTATTTGCCGGCATACGAAGTTTTTACTACCTTAAATCCTTTCTTCTCCAGCAAAGCGCATAAATTTTGTTTGGTGAAATAATACAAATGCTCATGCTCTTTAAATCCCACCCAATTCTGTTTGAAAATTTTTGCCGGCAAGCTCCCGATATCGGGCGTGGCGAGCGCGAAAATTCCTCCGGGCTTCAAAAGCTCAAAAGCCTTTTCAATGTCCCGCCCGGGAGTAAAAGAATGCTCGATATAATCCCACATGGTCACCAAATCATAAACACCGGCTCGGGACGAATCCAAATCTTTGAACTGGCCGTTAAAAAGATTGATGCCAAATTCCCTCTTGGCATATTCACAGCAATAGTCAGAAATTTCCACGCCTCCCACACTCCACCCCATCGAGCGAGCCGTACAAAGAAAGAAACCGGTGGCGCAACCCACATCCAGCACCCAGCCCTTTTTCGGGAGCCAGCGCTTTTCCAAGGACTCCAGGCGACGATGAAACGTTTTTTCCACAAGTTCTCGGTCGGATACGTAGTTGTCATAACCCATCTCTTCGGACGAGTGGCTTTCAAAATATTCCCGGGAATACAGGTCTTTAAGGCACTCTTCTTTGAGGCGGGGATTGGTATACACCAAACCGCAGTCACATTGAACCACGCCGGGCAATTGGGAATTAAAACGACGCGTCCCCTGCTTGCCGCAGAGGAGACAATCCACAAACTCTTTCGTTAGCTTTGTTTGGGTTAACATAAGGCTCCTATCGACCTTCACCTAAATAATAGGAGTTTTGGAAGGCCAGATTTGGATCGGATGCAAGGCGCGACGACGAAGCATAGTCTTGACTATGGTGAGGAGGAGTAACGCAGCAGACGATCCGAAGATGGCCTTCCCCCTGCGGGGCTGGACGATTTTCGACTGCGCCTGCGTCTCTCGTCGTCGACATGGTTAAAACCATGTCTCCTCCTCGTTCCTTGTCTCGTTCAAAAATCGTCACAGCAAAATCTCCTATTATTTAGGTGAAGGTCGATATAGTTTATCATGATTTTTTTAATTTAAATACATAGAGAAGCGGGCCGGGTCGGGCAATATTCCAGAGATAATGATCGATCGGCAGATAGGTCCAGCCGTGCGGACTCATGCCCTCCCGCACGTCCTGCCGGGGATCGACGGTAAAACAAAGCTCCAGGGAAGGCTCCAACGCTTTGTAAAAAGCAAGGTTCGCGCTGACAGATCTTTGACTGGTGATCAAATAGTCCGCCCCCAATTTTTTGGTTTCCTCCACCGAATAAGGAATGGCATCCATCAAGGTCGTGAACCCGGCTTTATCCGGACTTCCAGACAAATAGCGAAGCTCATAATTGGCCGCTGGATAAGGCGATAAATCCAAGCGAGCCTGAAGCCGCTTTTTCTTTTGAGAATAATGCGTATCCGCCGGATTAAGCCGGGCGATCTGCTGACGAATCTGATCCGGCGACGGTGTCAGGCGGGGGCATTCTCCCGGGTCATCCAAAAGCAGTCTTTCGCCGGAATGAATATTGCTAGCAATCCATTCAGCGGCAATCGTTCGCGTGTCTTTTTTTAAAAAAAGAATTTCCTGATACAGCATCTTAGGCAGAATAGTGATGAGAATAAGCACCCCTATCATAATTCGTCGCCATGTGATTTGCTTGGCAGTCGCGAAATACCCAATCCCCATCTCTATAAAATCAGCAGCCCACAACAAAACAATCGGAATCAAAACCAAGACATAGCGCTCAAAAGGCTGACCCGCCTTGGTGATCATCACGTA
Source organism: Candidatus Omnitrophota bacterium (assembly GCA_023247915.1). Taxonomy (GTDB): domain Bacteria; phylum Omnitrophota; class Gorgyraeia; order 2-02-FULL-51-18; family 2-02-FULL-51-18; genus JAHFFN01. Next base: position 12,695 of record JAHFFN010000007.1, on the reverse strand, counting down.
ATAAGCCAACGCGAAAACAAAAAGAATGGTATTTTTGATTTCCCAACGCCTGTACTGTAAAAAAAGACCTGCGGCCGCTAAGAAAAAAAGCGGCCACCCCAGCGCATCCGACAATGTCCACAAATGATTGAACCATCCGACCTTCAAACCGCGATTAAGCTCGTAGAGCTTTTGAATAAATTCCTGAGCGACTTTAAAATCCAAGAGGACATACGGCGATAGGCAGAAAAATACGGCGATAAATAAAAGCGCGGATAAAAACGCCGCGCGAAAAACACGGATCACTGATAATTGCGTGCGATTCTCAAATAAATAAGCGATTCCGGCCGGCAATAAAATCAGAAATCCGTTGTATTTGATGGCGGTGGCCGCTCCCGTCGCAATGATTGCTTTCCAATAGGCCTTCGGGTCTTGCCCGTTAACGTACCGGATGAGGTAATAAACTCCCAACGTCATAAAAAAAGTTAGCGCAATGTCCATCGTCGCAAAATGGGAGTCTCGGACATGAAGAAAGTTAACGGCTAAAAACAAAGCCGACCAGACGCCTACCGCCCTGCTTCGGAATTCACGCCCCAAACAATAAATCACATACACCGTCGCGACACCAAAAAACACGCTCACCAATCGCCCTAAAATATAAAACGTCTCGGGCGATTGTAAAAAAAATTGTAAAAACTGATCGGGGTTCAAGAAATGACCGGAGATGCGTCCCGCCGCATAAAAACCGCCGAAAACGGCGAAAAGAAGATAAAGAAAAAGTGTCGGAAAGTAGAACATGTGAGGATTTAGGTCGCCGTTTCCAAAAGCGAGCGCATGATTGATGATCAAATGCTCATCGGGATGGTTCAGACCAAAGCTTATCCCTGTCGCGCGAAGCAAAAATGCCGCCAACAACAGACATCCCATCATTATTTTCGGAGTCTCTTCCGTGCTTGAAGATCTCATTCGGAAGAATTCCTCAGATCATAGATGTGAATGGATCCCCCCACAATGGCGGTTGGTTTAATACGATCCGCCCATTTCATATGCTCCCTAAAGAAAATAGAGACTGCGTAAACTTTGTGTTCCGGCTTTTCGGTTTCAGCTTCTGTCACCGGCTCTGAATCAATCCCATAAAAAGTGGGATCCGCCGTTCCAAAATAGCGTAGCGAGATTTTTGAAATGTGATGCTCATCCAGGTAGCGCTTAAGCGCCTTAAGTCCCTGCCCCCAATCCACGTCACTGCCGCGCACATAGTGAAGCCCGCCCTCCACTCCTCCGATGGCCGGATTAAAATAAGACAAATAATTCGGAAAAACAGGCCACACCGTCGCCGCATTTAAAATTACGGCTAGAATCAACCCCTTTTTCCAAATCGAGGAATTCTTCGCGAGATTCGCCAAGCCGCCGATCCACACCACCAAAAGAGGAATCACCGGAAGAAGATAACGAATACCAATACCGGTTCTGTCAAAAAAAGTGATGTAAAATAAAAAAGCGGTTGGCAATAAAACAATGAGGTTTTCCTGACCTCCGACGGATCCGGCCTTTCTAAAATAAGCAAAGCGGAACAATAACAATCCCAAGAACGGCAAGGTCAATTTGGCGACAAACGAGAATAAATAAAAATACCAAACGCAGTCATTCGTCCAATGCCCAAACGCATAATGCGGGTAAGGCGCTTGATGACTGCGTATCAGCCCCGCAAAACCCAAAAGATAGGAAGGAATCGGCACGGGGACGGTTTGAGCGGCCTGCTGTACCCAGGCTTTCGCGGCGGCATTGCCGTGAAAAACAGAATCTGAAAAAGCGGAAACATACGATAGCTTTTCTTCGATTCTTGGCACGCCTTGCCAGAGAAGCGGTTTGAACTCAAACCCATAAGAAACCCACACCAACAATAACGCGGCCAGCGGCAGAAAAATAGTGCCCTTCAAAAAAGCGCTCCATCCTTTTTTAATTCCGAGAATCACCAAAAAGGGCAGAAAAAAAACAAGCGCGTTGTGCTTGGCGGCGCACGCCGCACCAAAAGCCGCGGCAAATAAGACAAAATCCCCGTTCCGCCCCGTACAAAGATACTTCCAAAGGCCGTAAGCGGATAAGGTAATAAATAGCGTGATGCCAATGTCGGTGTGCGCAATGGAAGAATACGCGATAAAGCTGGGCGATAAGGAATAAAACGCGAGACTCAAAACGCCCGCCCACTCCCCATACAACTGACGGCTCCATGTGTAAACCACCACGCCCAACGCCAAACCCAAAAGAAGAATCATAAATCGCGCGGAATAAAGTAACTTGTTGGCGATCGCGCGATTGTCATGATAAAAAACATCCAGCGAAAACGGCACGCTCTCCGCTTCCCGCCAAGACGCTTTATCGAGATCTAATTTGGGTTGGAATACAAGCCAAGGCAAGGCCATCCATTCGCGAAGCAAGGCTGGATTGGCCGGGCTCATCCGGTAATCATGCGTTTTAAGATACGTGTACCCATTGACCATGTGGAAAGCGGTCTCATCCGTGGTCGGAGAGGTTTCCTTGATCAGGTAAAGCCCTTGGGCTAGAAAAAGTGCGAAAAAAACGGTGGCAAGAAGTTGAGTACTTCTTAGCCGCGGCATATTTCGTGTAGCAGTAAACGCAAAAAGATAATGCCTGCCCGGAAGGACGGCACCTTGGACACACCTCCGACGCGATCCCCTTCCGCGGTCGGAAATTCTTTGATCTTGAGCTTCTGCTTCATGGAACGGATCGACAATTCATATTCAATCGTGAAAGCGGTCGACTCCGGCGCCAGTTGATTCCAGGCTTTCCGGGTTAAACCGCGAAAACCATTGATGGTGTCGGTCACATACTCCCCGCGATTCCAGAATAAATTGGCGATCAACGAGAAAGCCTGATTGACCCATTTGCGCAAAGGTAGCAGAGAGTGATCTTCTTCATTGCGAGAGCCCGGTAGAAATCGAGACGCGATCACCATGTCGGCTCCCTTGGCCAGCTCGTCGAAAACCCTGGGAATATCGGCGGCATGCTCATTGCCATCCGGACTAAAAAAAACTAGATGATCGCCGGTGGTGTTGGCCACACCCACGCGAAACGCTTCGCCGCGGCCGCGTTTTTCCTGACCAAACACCTTGATTCCCCGTGCCTGAAAAAGCTCCACCGTTCCATCCTTGGATCCGCCGTCCACGACGATGATTTCATCCGCCCAGTCATTTTTGATCTCTGGAAGAATTTTCTTCGTTCCGTCAAATTCATTCCAAGTAAGAAAAATCAGGCTCTTTTTCATCGGCTTCTATTTTTTAAATACCATTCCACGGTACGCTTCAAACCTTCTTTGAGAGGCGTCTTGGCTTTAAATTTTGTTTTTTCAAAGGCTTTAACGAAATCTCCGTTGCGCCGGGGCTGTCCGGTTGGACGCGATGTATCAAATACGATTTTGGATTTGGATTGAGTCATCTCCGCCAGCAAATGAACCAGATCCCGGATAGTGATCTCTTCGTCGCTTCCGATATTGATTGGATCACAATCCGTCGAATGTTCCGCGACCGCCAAAAGCCCATCGACAAAATCCGTGACATAAATAAAGGAACGGCTTTGAGAGCCATCGCCCCACACCACCATCGGGTCTTCGCCTTCGACCAAGCGGCGAATCAACGCGGGAATCACATGACTGGTTTCCACGGCAAAATTATCTCTGGGGCCATACGAATTATAGGGACGCGCGATGCCGATTTTAATCGGAAATTCTTGCGCGTAACAGCGGGCTTGAATCTCAAGCACGCGCTTGGCCCAGCCATAGCCAAAATTGGAGGGATCCGGATCGTCTAAAAAGCCTTCTTCTTCCTTCGTAGGCACGGAGGCAAAGCGCGCATACACGCACGCGGAGCTGACGCACAGAAAACGCTCCACCTTGGCGCGTACCGCCGCGTCTAAAACCGGAAGCGCGACCGCCAAATTATTCATAAACATTGTCGCCGGATGCGTGGAATTAAAACCAACTCCGGCCACCTCTGCGGCCAGATTGATCACCACGTCCACATCCTTGCAGACTTTGTCCGCAAAACCGGCTGATTTTAAATCGCCTTCGACAATCTCCAGGCTAGCCCCGGCCAGCGTAGGAAGTTTTTTGAGCGAGGCGCAATTCCGCCCCACTGCCCGGATAACCGCTTTTTTTTCCGCTAATGTTTCCACCAGATGCGAACCGATAAATCCGGTCGCGCCGGTCACCAATACCTTTTTATCCGACCAAAAAGAGCTCATTTTTAAAAATTACTCACTTTTTCTTTTTTTAAAGCAGGATGCGATCAGAGTCCAGACGAGTTGCGGCACGCTAACCAAAATCCGCCCGCGCTTCACGGAATTTTCCTTCACGGTTTCCATGACAGGGATTTCCGCAATTTTCCATTTTTGACGCAGCGCTTCAAGCGACATGCCGTAAATAAATTGATAGCCGTCCCCTGATGCCGAAATATCTTTCAGCTTGTCCCGCTTCATGGCTCTAAAACCGGAAAGAGAATCTGTCATATTTCCATAAAATAAAAGATTGGCGATCAGTGTGAACACCCGGTTTCCGATACTGCGATAAATCGAACCGCGATACTGGCCTCGACGACCGCCGTTCAAAAAGAAACGCGATGCCACCACCATGTCGTTTCCGCGTTGCATCATGAGCACGGATTCAGCGATATCCGCCACATCGTAGCGACCATCAGCGGGGAAAAAGACCACGGATTCTTCTTTGACATCCAACCGGCCGGAAATAACCGCCTGGAGCGGGTTCTTAAAACCTTCCAACACTTCCATCCCCAACCCACTCAACGCGGTTTTTGTTTTTTCTGAGTTCTGTTGATCGACGATGATCACGCGTGAAAAAAATTCGCGGGGAATTTCTTTGATGGACTCCAAAGAATCATTGTCCACCAAATCCACCACCAGGCACGCCCCTTGTTTGGCGGGAGCCTGCTTTTTGAAGTATTGCTCAAATAATTGCGCCATGTACTCCAGATCCACCCGGGTGAGATCTTGATGGCATCCGATATAAAAACCGTTTTGATTGACATGCTTGGCCACCGGATAATCGTCTTCGCGCCACTTGAGCAAGCGATGATAAACCGGCTGATTAGTCATGGGCAGCATGTCCCGAGTCTCGACGCCACGCTGTTCCAGGAAGTTGACCAGCTCTACTTTGGACTCCTTGCGCAGTACTATCGGGTACATCATAAAGGAATGCTCACTGCCCGGCCGAATGCTTGGCAGTTGAAAATGCGCTTCCAGCGACTTGAGCTTGTCGGTCAGCAGTTTCGCGTTGGATCGTCTGGCGGCAATCATCGGCTCCCAATCTTCCAGCTGAGCCAGGCCAAGCGCCGCTTCCATTTCCGTGACACGGAAATTATGGCCGACGCTGATAAATTGGAAACGCCTCGCGATAATCATTCTCAGATCTTCGTCCGAAACATTGTCATCATCATCAATGTTTAGATAAATCGAATCCCGGCCGTGATTCACCAAGGAACGTAGGCGCACCGCGTACTCAGGGTTGTTAGTCGTGTTCACTCCGCCGATCCCCGCCACCAAGATATGCGCCACATACATAGAGAAACACGCGATATCTCCCAGACTCCCCACGCGTTGATTGCGATACGAGGCAAACATGGATTCACAAGAATCTTCAATAATTTTTAGGCCGTGACGGTCGGCGATTTCCTTAATGGGAAGCATGTCCGCCGCTTGCCCGAATAAATGCACGGGAATAATCGCGCGGGTTCTGGAGGTGATCTTGGCTTCGATCAAAGCGGGGTCTAATTCATAATAGTTTTTTTCAATGTCCACGGGAACCGGGATCATGCGATTATGCAAAATAATATTCGCCGTTGCGACAAATGTGACCGCCGGGATAATCACCTCATCCCCATCCTGCCACCCGTGCAATTCTTTCATCGCCTGAAGCGCCACCTGAAGCGCGCTGGTTCCGCTGTTACTCAACACCCCAAAACGGCAATTGTGTAAGCGTGCGAATTTGGACTCAAACTCCTGGCACATCGGGCCGTAGGACAAGCGATTGTGATTGAGCGTCGCCAGGACGAGTTCCTTGGCGCGTGCGGAGACCTTGAGCGTCCCGACGCCTATAGACGGTGTGCGTTCATTCTGTTTGTTCATGATTTCCCCGATGTGTGGATCAACCGCCAATTATATAGAGCTATAATGCCAAAAACAAGCGTTGCCAGCGATGCCCATAAACCGACTTTGAGTGACACCGGATCGAACCATAAACGGATCGCATGTTTTCCGGCGCTAAGACGCAGTGCCCGAAAGGTATAATCCGCCTTTAAGATCGGTGTTTTCTTTCCGTCGACCTCCGCATTCCACCCCGGATAATTGTTTTCCGTCATCACCAGATACCCGTCATGATCCAGTTGGGCGCTCAAAGTCACTTCCTCAGGCGTGTATTTTTCTATCGTCGCCTCCGATCGCGGAAGAGACGGGGTCTGATCACCAGCGGATGTCTCCGATCCCATCAAAACAACTTCGCTTTTTAAGCGCGCCGGATGGGCTTGAATATAAGCCCCGATCTGCCTTTCCGTCGGAAAAGAAATAGCGTCATAAACCACGAAAGCGCGCGGCAACACATTCTCATTCTCGTACACTTTGTAATCCGGGTTCTCCCAAACTTTTTTATAACCGGCCTGGCCGTCTAAGCTGGTGTTAAAAGAGGAGGTCAGAAAATATTTACAATTTAAAAAATCCGCCAGATCCGGTTGAAAGTGATGCAAAGGATGCACATAGGCGCCGACCGCCCCTTCCGAGCGAAGCGTCAGCCATTCGTAAAAACGCAGATAAGGCTTGTAGTAAAAATACTCATAGCCGTCCGGCGTCGCCAAATGATAATTCATATTCTCTTCGGAAACTAAAAACATTTTGTGATACGGCGTCTTGGAATCTTCCACCATCAAGATACGAAAAAGACTTTTGTCTTGTTGAAAGAAGCGCGCGGGCTCGGCACCATTAAATACCGCCTCGCGAGACCAGGCCGGCCTCGAAAAACCGACCACTAGCCCAAGATCCAGTACTGCCAATAAAATAAACGCCGCTTGAAAAACGCTACGCGAAAGACGCTTGGATCCGTAAAACCACAGAATCGCTAAAAAAGCCGCGATGAAAACGACGGGCAAAAGAATATTGGGGTTCAGTAAAGACGCCCACTGATCGAAAAAATAAAAAAATTCCGCCACGCGTTGACGGCTAAACGTTTGAAAATCTCCAATAAAGATTGACGGATTATTCTTGGCAGACAGATTAGAAACAATTAAATTTGAAAAGCGCTCGTGATTCAACGTGATCAATCCTTTGACAAGCCACAAGCCCGATAAACACAAAAACACCACCCCGCCAATCCCTTTGGCGAGATTTCCTAAAAGCCGTCGACCCGCTTCTTCCCGCTTCAACCATTGCTCAAGCGAAAAAGCCATGACCACCAGCATCGAAAACTGCACATAGAGAAACAAGCGCACCACCCCCGTCATCCCCTGAAAAATAGGCAAATGCCGCACCACCAGAAGATAAAGAAAGGGATTGAGCGTTAAATAAACAAGGATTCCGACGGTTGCCGAGAAAAAAAACCGGAAATCGCCGCTTTCTTGTTTGTTTTTTTTCGGCAAAAATAAATAGAACAAAAAAGCCAGGATCGATGAGATTCCCACGTACGCCGGCGCGATAAAAACGCTGACTCGTTGTGTCCAAGACGACCATGAAAAAATTCCCTGTAAAATTCTAGGGATGACATAGCCCAAATCGGGCTTTCCATAAATCTCAAATAATTTCGGGAATAGGTAAAGAAAGTAATGCGTCGGCAATAGCACCATCACCTCGCTCCGGTCGGAACGAGAAGATAGCTGTAAAAGCTCAAAAGCACGAAACCAATAAAAAGAAGTGAGTCCGCCCGCCACCAGCACCGGCAAAAGCACCGTCGCCATGCGGCGAAAACCAGACGCGGCTCCCCGCGTTTTCCACAAAAGATAAGCGACTAAAAATAGATGCGTGTAAATCACGTACTGCGGATTGGTATTCAGATCAAAAAATACCATGGCGATCGTCAACGCCACGAAAAAAATCTGCTTCGGTTGTTCCGTGTAGCGATCCGCCAGCAAAAAAATCAGGGGCAATAAGAAAAACCCGGCGTCCTGGTCTTGCGGGATCACGATCCAAAGAAGTGCGGCCACCATCGCCGGCCACGCGCTGATTTTCTTGCCTCGCAAAAAATGATAAAAGAAAACAGCGTTGAAAAAGAAGCTGATGAATTTCATCACGGAATAAACAGTGGCCGGATCCATCACCAGCGAGGCTAGATTGAGAATGTTGTAGGTGCTGACGGCGTGAACGCCTAAAGGGTGCCCGCACAAGGTCAGCGGATTCCAGAGCGGCAAGAGACTTCCCCGCAAAGCCCATTCATGCACATTGCACATCGCGCTTAAAAATAACTTCATTTCATCGCTATTTAAGTCGATCAGAATCAGGCCTTTAAAAAAGCCTCGGCACAAAAAAAGACTGACCAGGAAAAATAGAACCCAAGCCCTGCCATGATCGGCCAGCTTTGTTCTCATTTATGCGGCTTTAGCGGTTTTATCCGGGGCGACTTCCACGGTGGCTCGCCAGTACTTGCGGCGAACGAAGAGCTCGGCGAAAAGCCTCATGTAGCGGGTGCTCTCCACCCCGTCTTTAAAGAACTTCACGAAATTACCAAAAACCCGGTAGGGTCGGCGCAGGAAAGACAGCACATAAAAATTGAGATACATCCACAGCATCCAATGATGAAGCTCTTTGGAGCTCAGGGCGTTTGAATAAGATTTGTTTTCGTCGGAATAAAAGTTAATCACGCTCTCAAGCTCGGTCAAATCGTCTGAAAAAACGCCTTTATTCCGCAGTTCTATAAAATAATCCGAGCCCGGGTACGGCGTAAATTTTGAAACCGTCACGTCATGGACGCCTTGAAGAGCTAAGCGGCGGATTAGCTTCACATTCGCTTTCATACTTTTTTTCGTGTCTTCGGGGAAGCCGATCACAAAAAAACAACCGACAGTCATCTGCGTTCTCAACACCACACGAATGGACTCGATAAGCTTCTTGATCTCCACTTGCTTGCGTATCGCTTGCAAAATCTCGGTGGAGGCGGACTCCGGCGCGAAAGCGAAATTGCGCAGTCCGGATTCGGCCAAAGCGCCGGCCAATTCATTATCAAACGCTTCACAACGCGTGCCCGCCGGAAGTTGATAGGTCACATCCAACTTGCGAGCGATCAATTCGTTGGCAAATGTCAGCGTTTTGTTGCGGTTCACGACAAAGGTGGAGTCCATAAAGGTGAAGCCATTAACATCGTATTTGGCTTTCATGAGTTCCATTTCATCCGTGAGCCCTTTAGGATCCCGCATGATATAACGCCGCGTCCACATGTATTCGTTGGAACAAAATTTGCAGGCATAAGGACAACCGCGACTTCCCAAAATCGGCATCATGCGGCCAAGATTGATCCCGGTGACTTGCTCGTGATTGATGTATTCTTTGATGCACCAGCTGTCCCAATCCGGATGCGGAAAGCGGTCAATATCCGTGGTGCGTTTTCGAGCCGTCGTCGATTTGAGCGCGCCATTTTCCATAAAAGCAATTCCGTGAATCTCATGCCAATCCTTGCCCGCCGAAACAGATCGGACAAGCTCTAGCAAAGTCTCCTCGCCCTCACCCTGAACAATAAGATCAAAGAAGCCCGATCGAAACACCTGATCCGGCGCCGCGGTCGGATGCTCTCCGCCGGTGATCATCAAAACATCGGGAAATGCCTTGCGAATAGCCTTGGCCATATCGACCACCAGCGGCCAACAGTGGCTAAAAAGGCAGGTAAACCCAATGATACGGGTATCTTTGGGGATGCGAGCGACAACCTCTTCAGTCGTGAGCCCTTGGATAAAAATATTTTTGCTGGCGCGATAAGGCCGGATATTGTCCATGGCCAAACCGCAGGCATCAATGGCGGTATAATCCAGGCCGTTTTGCTTAAGATAGGCACCAATATAGGCTAGACCAATTGGAGGCGAAGGTGACTGTAACTGCAGTCCCTTCATGACTTTCAGTCCTTGGTGGTTAATCAGGGTAATCATCTGATTTCAGTGTAATCCAAATAAAAACCCTCCGCAATCATTTCCTTAGGCTTTGTGGATTGGCTTCTTGGGGTCTTTGTGATAATCGCCCTTGGAAAGATATTTCTCAATCAAGCAATAGAGAAAAATGAAAAAATAGCGACTCCCCATTTCCTTGATTTTTAGCTTCGAGACCCCCTGCTTGCGATGAGTCCAGTCATTGGGAAGAATTTTATAGGAATAACCCCGCACCACCGCTTTTAAAGGCAATTCCAGCGTCAGATTGAAATGGGCGGATAAAAAGGGTTGCAGTCCCCGAATCGTGGATTTGCGATACATTTTAAAGGCATTGGTAAAATCATTGTAAGGAATGCCAAAGACCACACGCGTCAACGTATTGGCCATGCGATTCAAAGTTAACTTGATCGGTGGATAATCCGTGACATGCGCTCCTTTGATAAACCGGCTTCCAAATACGCAGTCATACCCTTCGGTGATCGTCCGGTAAAATCGGATCAAATCTTCCGGAGAATCCGAACGATCCGCCATCATGATGGCCACGCAATCCCCGGTAAAGCGCTCCAACCCCCAGCGCACCGCGTAACCGTAGCCGCCCGGGCCTTCATTGGTCACCGACACAAAAGTCGGGATGCTTCGCTTGAGCTCATTCAAAACTTCCTGGGTTTTATCGACCGAATGATCATTGACCACCAAAATTTCATGATCAATTTTTTCATCGATCAACTTGGCGTGAATTTCACGCACGGTGGAAGCTAAGCAGGCCTCTTCATTGTGCGCGGGAATAAGAACGCTGAGTTTCATCTTAGTGAAGCTTCAAAGCTTCCGGCCGCTCGAGCAGCGCCGCGTGAATTTGCTGAAGAATGTCCCGATGGCTGTGCCGAAGCGTCCAGCCGGGATAATGGGATTGAAATTTAGAAATATCGCTAATCCACCAGATATGATCTCCGGAGCGGGCGTTGTCGGTGTACGCCGTGTTCATGCGTTTGCCGGTAATCTCTTCGCAGATCTTGATGGCTTCGAGCATAGAGCAATTGGAAAAGCGAGCGCCGCCCGCGTTATAAACTTCGCCGGCGCGCGGCTTTTGATAAAATTCCCAAAACATGTTCACGAGGTCGGCGCTATGAATATTGTCCCGCACCTGTTTGCCTTTATATCCAAAAATGGTGTACTGATCCCCGGTGATCGCGCATTTCATCAGATACGATAAAAAACCGTGCAGCATCGTGCCGGAGTGCCGGGGACCTGTGATGCATCCACAGCGAAATGTCCCTGTCTTCATTCCAAAATACCGGCCATACTCTTGCACCAAAATGTCCGCAGCCACTTTGGACGCGCCAAAAAGAGAATGCTTGGAACGATCGATTGTCATCAGCTCATCGATCCCCTTTTTAAAATACGGATGCTTCTCGTCGATTTCCCAACGGGATTCTTTTTCAATCAGCGGCAGAGAATTGGGTGTATCTCCGTACACTTTATTAGTGGACGTGAAAATAAAAGTCGCGTTCGGCGCGTGACGACGGGTGAGTTCCAGCAAATTCAAGGTACCGTTGGCATTGACGCCAAAATCCATCAAAGGATCCTTCGCGGCCCAATCATGACTCGGCTGAGCCGCCGTGTGGATCACCAGAGAAATCGAAGCGCCTGATTCCTTAAAAATCTTTTCAAGCGCCGCAACATCACGAATGTCGCATGAAACATGGGAGTAGTTGGGGATTTTTTCGAGTCGTTTTTGATTCCACGCGGTCGACGCGTCTTCCCCGAAAAATGTTTTACGGAAATCATTGTCGATGCCGATGACACGGTCAAACTTGGGTGCTAAAAACTCCACCGCTTCACTGCCCACCAGACCCGCGGAACCGGTCACAATCAATAGTTTCATTTCAAAATACCCTCAAGCACCCGGTGATTTTCACAAATCCACCAATGAATATCTTCCACAATGGTTTCCGCGTTTCGCCGCGGCTTCCACCCTGTTTTGGCCGTCACCTTGGTGTTGTCCGTCAGATAAATTCTCAGATCCGCCGGACGATTTTGACGCGTCTTAGAAATTTTAATCTTGTTGCCGGTAATTTTTTGACACAACTCTGTGAGCTCTAAAAGAGACAGGCTGACTCCCCGCCCGCCGCCCACATTGAATGTTTGCCCATTGAGCTTAGCCATATTCGCCAATTGCAAATCAATCAACTCGCACAGATCCGAAATATGCAGCAAGTCCCGCACCTGCTTGCCTTGCCCGCCGTAACCAATATAGCTCAAAGGCTTTTTCCAAAAATGCCGAGCCACCCACAACGCGGCCACCCCTTGATCCACTTTTCCCATTTGCCAAGGACCGGCCACCACGCCACAGCGGTTGATCAGCGTGCGAATCCCGGAAAATTGGCGGTATTCCGCCGTCAAAAGCTCCGAGCACAGTTTTGTCGCGCCATAAAAGGAGCGATGCCCTTCCAAAGGAAATGTCTCGGCGATTCCACGCGTCTTCCATTCAAAGCGCGTCTTGGTCTCGCGATACGGCAATGCCTCCAAACTGTCAATCGGATAAATGCGACTCGTCGATAAAAAAATAAAGTCCGCGTG